>DASRCD010000790.1:0-22426 GCA_035653315.1 Candidatus Angelobacter sp. | reverse complement strand
ACTAATAAAATGCCGGCAAAGGCCCGCCGTGACTCTCAGGCAGAAGAATGGCCTTGTTACGATAGTTTTTGTTGGTATTTTGATACCACTTTTAATTATTGATCTACTCAGGATTGCCGGTTCAGAGTAAAAATTACAGATGGTGTTTGGGTCAGGCTGTGGCTTATCGAACCATCAAAACTTCGCGGATATTATCACGCCCTAGAAAGAACTTGCGTGACGCAAAATCCTTGAAAAGATTTTCAATGTGGCGGTTATTAAAAATGCGCTGAAGGCGAAATCCCTGGACCGGCTCCATTTCAAGCATATCTTTTTGCACAATGTGGTGCCGCGAGTAGAGTGATTCCGGACCGCCATCCTTGGTATGAAAGAAGGCCAGCAGGTTCCCTTTCACCTTCAACATGATCTGTAACCGCTCAACCAGAGGTTTCACCAGGATTTCCGGCAGAAAATCCGCTACATCCCAGAACAGGATTGCGTCAAAGCATTCGGCTGGATAATCCAGGTTCTCAGCGAAAAATTTATCCAGATCAATCTGCATGGATCCGTCTTCTTGTTTGACCAGATAAGCCGGATCCTGTGACTCACGCAGGATGTCCTCGTTATAAATGCGGACGCCAAGGTCTGTGAAAAGGGCGATATTGGTAGGCGAAGTAGGACCAAGGTCAAGAACGGAGATTTTCTGCTCGCCAGGGCCGCTAAGGCTGCTCATGAATTCGCCCAGCCCAATGCAGCGGCGGCTGGTCCGTGGCGCAGTCTTGGAGCTATCGGCAGTTTTTTGCTGAGAGCTGTCCGCTCCACGGAACCATCGCATTAAATTGTTTCCTGAGGAGCTCACGCTCCTCCTACTCTACCTTATTTGGAGTCCAAAAAGGAACCCTGTGTGCCTGGGCTGGCGCTATAACTGGTAACGCTTGTGCTGGCACCCGAACCGCTGCTGGCCATGGCTGCGGCTGCCAATGGCTTACGCGGCTCATTGAATTTTGCATCTTTTTCTTTAATATCGATTGCGCCTTTAAAGAAAGCGCCATCCTCAATCACAATGCGCTGCGTGCTTACATCCCCAAGCAGTGTGCAGGATTTACGAAGCTCCACGCGCCCCGTGGCAGTGATGTTGCCTTCCACCCTGCCGTGAACGATCAAGTCGCGTGCGGTGATGGTGGCCTTGATTTTGCCGTTAGATCCAATAATCAGGCTGTGATCGCGAAGGTCAACAGTTCCTTCAATTTCACCATCCAGATAAAGGTCTTCGCTCCCTGTGAGCTCGCCTCTGATCTGTACGGATTTGCCGATATGCCCAACATCCGCCCGATACGGATCGCTTGCTTTGGGGGTTTCCTTGTGCGGTGCAGCTACGGCAGGTGCGGTTGGAGTGGCGGGTGTGGCAGCGACGGCAGGCGTTGACGCGGGCTGCGCTGGCTGAGTGGGACCCATACTGCTCATCGGTTTATTATCTTCAGGACGTGCTTTCCACATGGCGGCACCTTTCTTCTCTCTTCAGAAATATTCAATTGACTTGCGGCGAGGAACGCCAGTCGCAGGTTGAAGCAGAAATCCAGCCCAGTGTACTGCTCTATGCGGAATTCAAGTAGTTACCGTAGGTGTGCACCTGAAAGGCAGTGTGGTACTCATACGCGGTATTCGGATTCTCAAATTTTCGTGTTTACATTAAAGTAAATATTAACTCTTTTGCTACATCTGATTTGTCTTTATAAAACTCTTTATTTTTCTATGACTTAGGAATCTAGAAAGGTACGGCGCAAGTTGGCGAGTTTGGCTGCCTGTTTGCTTTTAAGTAAAGTGTCGACCGGGACGGAATGTCGCGGCACTGGGTGGGACCGAAAACCAGGGGAACAGCGGTCTTAAACGGTATCTGCGACTATCGAGCCAATGGGACTGCCTTTCCGAAGAGGTCGATTGTGAAGAGGCGGCTGCAAAGCCGCCTCTTTTAATTATCCAGATGCCAATTTCCTTTCCTGGCTTCTCGCTTGTGTAAAATGCAACTAGCTGCTGGTTTTTCAGCTTCTAAGAATATATCCGCCTTGAAATTGTATGAATTCCCGTAAGCTCCTTTGGCGCGTAGCTGCAATCTTATTTATATCCAGCTTGGGTTTTGCCTACCAGCAAAACCATGCTGCGCCTTCGGAGACTCTCCCGCCAATCCCACAGGATGCAACAGAGTTCGTCCGGCAAACAGTGCAGCGTGAATTAGAGGCGCAGAAGAATGATCACTCCCACTGGCGTTACCGCTTTCATCGTGAAGATGAGAAAGGCAGCCAGGACCGCGATGTAATAGACGCCAAAGAAGGCCAGCTTGCCAGAACTTTGCTGATCAATGGCCAGCCTCTCACGGCCGAGCAGCGCGCCGCCGATGAAGAACGTATGAAAAAGCTGGTGGCGGATGCTGCCGAGCGCGCCAAACGCGCCAAACGAGAAAAAGACGATGAAGACAAACTGACGCAGATGTTTAAGGCCATTCCTGAGGCCTTTATCTTTAAGTATGACGGCGAGGAGGATGGGCAGGTGCGGCTCACCTTTTTCCCCAACCCGCATTACGATCCACCCAGCCGCGAGCTGCAGGTTTTTCGCTCTATGAGCGGCAAGATGTGGATTGATCGCAAAAGCGGACGGCTTTGCCGCATGGACGGATCTTTATTCGAGGATGTCACCTTTGGCTGGGGCCTTTTAGGACGGCTTAATAAAGGTGGAACATTTACCGTTGTGCAAAAAAATGTGGGCGATAACCACTGGGATGTTGTTTCTTTAGACGTAAAGATGACCGGCCACGCCGTGATTTTCAAAAGTCTCAACATTAAACAGTTGCAGCGCTTCACTGATTTTCAGCGCGTGCGCGATGATCTGACCATCAGCGAGGCATATCAACTGCTGGAAAAAGACAATCCCATATCCGTCGGCAGACAAGCAAGTGCAAGCAATATTCCGAATCGATAAGATAATCATCCGCTGCGCCTAACTGCCCTCTCTAGTCCTGCTGAACTAAGTAAAATACACGCCTTTATAAAAATTATTAGGTATCCAGCTCTGCTTTTTCTCCGGTGAATCCTGCATCTGAGGCAAACCGCCGTGTTAAGCAACTATCTAAGTCCTTAGCGCTGCTTCCACTTCTCTTGAGCCAGAGCTAAGGCCAAAGTATTTAGGAGGATCGTAATGAAAAAGATTTCCATGCTTGCCGCCACGCTGTTGCTGTGCGGAGCTTGGGCAGTTGCACAGAGCACGCCAAGCTCGTCGACAGACCAATCCAGTTCTCCATCGACGAGTTCTCCGTCATCGAGCCAGTCATCCACTTCGCCATCGTCCAGCTCATCTCAATCGACTTCACCTTCTTCACAGTCTTCTGTTCCAGACAGCAGCTCATCTTCGGCAACTTCAACTGATAGCTCAAATTCCATTCAAGGCTGCCTGAGCGGATCAGCCGGCAACTATTCTTTGACTGACCAGTCAGGAAAAACATGGCAGCTTGCAGGCGATACATCCAAGCTGACCGAACATGTGGGCCACCAGGTTCAGATCATGGGAAGCAGCAATGATTCCAGCAGCTCAAGCTCTACCGGCAGTAACTCCTCCAGCGCTACTGCCTCCAGCGGTTCTTCCACTGGTTCCACCAGCGGCGGCACCACTTCTGGTTCCGGCGGATCAACTTTTAACGTAAGAAGAGTAAAAATGATTTCCAGCAGCTGCTCCACCCGCTAAGCTGTTCTTTTGATTTCACAACAAAAACCCCGCAGCAGTGCGGGGTTTTTCTTTGATGGAAATAAAGGATGAATAAGATGAATTAGGAATTTACATGCAAGCGGCCGTCACGCAGAACGGTGCATTTGCGGTCGCGCCAGACAATGGTATCGCCCAGAAATCCACCTATCCACACCAGAAATCCCAGCACATCCTGTATTGGCAACAACCACCATTGTTTTTGCGTAACCGGATCTCGCAAGACATAACGGGCCGTGGCAAGCGCCGCGGCGCTGCGTATCACCAACGTCAGAAGGAGGGCGGGCCATGCCGCGGGAAAAACAGTGCATAGCAAAATGGCCCAGGCAAAGGGATAGGTGAATATCTGTCCCCAATATCCGGCGGGGCGTGAACGTCGCGTGCTCCGCGCCCAACGCAGCCGATGTCCCAGATTGCGCATTGCGCCCTGGCTGCCAATGCGATGTTCAATGACGTAGGAAGAAAGCAGAACGCCATGCCCAAGTTCCGCGGCGCGATGACCAATAACAAAATCTTCCGCCAGAAATTCCTGTAGATAACTGAAGCCGCCCATGTCTTCCAGCACATTGCGCCGCACCGCAACAGTGCAGCCAAGGGCAAAGCGCATCCCTTCCATCATGCGGGCCACAAGCACTCCGCCAATCAACTCCGTATTCATGCCGACCGCTTCCGTGCGTGACCAGATACTATGTCCCGGCACAGCGCGGTAAGGGCAGGTAATAAGGCCGACATTTTTATGTGAAAATTCCCGTGCCAGATGCAGAAGCAGACCAGGAGTCACGCGAACATCACTGTCACTCATCACCAGCACATCGTGCTTTGCTTCACGCACCATGCGGTTCAGGCTGAAAGCCTTGGCGTTGGGAATTGGCGATTCGCCGGTAACAATAAGCCGCGCTTTGATCCTGCCGGCAAATTCATGGATTACTTTTTCGGCCACCGGCACTGAAAGATCGTCACTACGGTGGACGCCGAGCAGGACCTCAAATTCAGGGTAGTCCTGCATAAAAAAGCTGCGTAAGTTTTCTTCCAGGCCCTCATCGTAACCGCAGAGCGGCTTCAGAATGCTGATGGGGGGCATAATACCGGCCGGCGGCAGGGAGACTTTAAGGAAACGCCGGGTGGCCAGAACAATCAGAATGCAATAGGCAAGCGAGCCAGCCAGTAAAACAGCGAATACCGTTGTAAGGATCACCATAATGCGGGCCTGTTCTCCATTAGGTTAGAACCATCCGCAACAACGCCGGGGAGTCTGTTGGTAAAAAGAAATTTTCCGCCGCTTGCTGCCACCTGGTGGAGATTCGTCGGACTCACCAGGGCATTTAACCGTGCCAGGCCCTGACTGTCCGTTACCAGATAGCAACGCATTGTACCCGACCACGCGCTTGCGAATTGCGAATCATTGATAAAAACAGCCGGGGCCCCGGGAGCATAAGAGCCATATTCCAGATTATTGACACGGCCATTCAGCAGCAGAGCGTCTTTATTAGAGTAAAACAGCACAGATGAATAAGGATAATAAGCGCCATCAACAATAAGACGGCCTTCCGGGGCATGCAGCAGGGCCTCTGCAATGGGGCGGGAAGAAAGATAAGGATCAAAGACGACCAGGGCTATGCGGCTGGCGTGAAAAAATAAAACCATCATTGCGGCCAGCGCAAAGAAAGCGCGCCACCCACGCAGAAACCATGCGCCCGCAGTCCCCACCAGAAAAGCCACGCCTGCCACAATAAGTGGAGCGCGCAAATAAGCAAAGGATTGCAGCGTGAGATCGCCCATGTGTCCCAGAGAGAGCGTGTAAGCTTCAGGATGCTGCTGCAAAGCGCTGGAAATATCGCCGGGAGCAGGCACATTCCGAACCAGGTAGAGGATTGTGAGAACTGCCACCATTGCCGCGGATGTGATCGCAGCCAGCGCTTTTGTGCTGATCCTGTTCCAGGTGCTCTCAGCATCCATGGCATTGCCCAGCAATACCGCCAGCGCCGGATACATGGGCATGGAATAGTATTCCTGCGTAGTGGAGAACGTAAAAAACAGCAGCAGAAAACCGGCCCAGCAAAGCGCGAGCAGCCGCGTGCGTCCAGCGCGATTGATTGGCTTATAACTCAGCTTGAAAGCGGATGGAAGATAAGCGCTCCAGGGAAAAAGCCACAGCAAATTGAATAACCAGAAAGCCAGCCGTGGCACAGTGTTGTAATCGCGCGGATAGCGAAGATTCAGGAACCGGAGCACATGCTCATTCATGAAATAGAACCAGAAGAAGCCGTGATATTCTCCCGGTCCGCTATGCATGGAAAAATTGAAATAAGGCGGCATGCGCAGAGTAGCAAGAACATGCCAGGGCGCCGCGATGATCAGGAAAATCAAAAGGCCGCTCAACAGATGCAAACGCCGCCAGGTTTCCCGCAAGAATAGCTGGCGCGTAATTGCCAGATAGGCAAATGCTCCTCCAACGGGAACAACCAGCGCAAGCAGGCCTTTCAGCAATACGCCAATGGCAAGAGCAACGGCCAATATGGCGGCCCATCGGCGGGGATGCGCTTCCCCTTCATCTTCATTCAGTGCGCGCTGCAACGCCATGAATGAAATGCAGATGGTCAGGGTCAGCATCACATCAGGAATAAGAATTCGCGTGAAAAGAAAAAGGCCGATGCAGGTTGCTAATACCAGTCCAGCGTAAAATCCGGCCCGGCGGCCAAACGCCCAGGCCCCGTACCGCGCGGCGGCAAAGCAAAGCAAAACCGATGCCAGCGCCGTGGGAATGCGCGCTACCCAATCATGCACTCCAAAAATCAAATAGCTGATGGCGATAAGCCAGTAAGGCAGCGGGGCTTTTTCAATATAAGGAACGCCATCCAGATGCTGGATGACCCAATCGCCGGACTGCACCATGTTGCGCGCAATTTGCCCGTGTACCGCATCCACATCATCCATCAATGACGGCGGAGAGATGATGCAGCCAAAAAATACAATTACGGCAATGAGCAACAACACAGCCGTATAAAAAGAATGGGGCCGCCGCAGGGCCGCTGGTGCAGTTGCTTCGGCGAACTGTACTTGTTCCGAAATTTCAGTCACAGTAGAGATATGAGTCGCTCTTTTATCATACCTGCAGAATCGCAGGTTCTTATTAACACGTGAAACTGTTGGAAAAAATCCAGCAACTCTTGATAGAAGACTTTTCTTCGCGCCTTTTCCCTGGTTGGATTTGTATATGATTTGTTCTCAGTTTGAACATGGGATTTGTAAAAAACTGTAAACTTGCAGATATATGGTGTGCCTCCATCTCAATTAAGCAGCGTTTTGCCTTAATGTTTCTTCTGATTCAGGCCGATAAAATGGCAATACTTAACTTGAACCAGCACAACATATGCGCCACAATGGGGTTAACGATGTTGAGCAGTTCACGGTGTGCGTCCACCGGTCCGGCAGGAGAGCAATCATGAGCTTTCTGAAATTCAGACTTCCGGCAGCACTGGCAATGATTGGATTGGCTTCCCTTGTGACCTTCCTTCAGGTTAAAGCCAATGAAGAGACCGACGATCAGATTGTGGAAGAAGCGGTCTGGAATCCTGATGCAAACGACCTTGCTGAAATCAATCAGGCGTGCAGCAACCAGCAGGCGCCGCAATACAATCATTGTTTCATTGAACAAATGGGCAACTTCGCCTCTTCAGACGCCGTAGCATTCAGCCAGTTGCTGGCATCGCAAAAGACACCGCACCTGGGATATCTTTCAGGGCTGCGCGAAGCAGGACAGGTGGATTTGGGATATGTGGCTTATCCGGATGGCCCGGAGTTCTCCCACGGATGGGTATTGCTGAATGGAATTCCGGCGCTGGTGAATGTAGATGACCTTCATGCCCTGCCGCAGGCAGGAATGGCGAATGATCCGCAGTTTAAAGCCCTGAGCAAGAACCATCCACAAGTTCACCTGGCAGTCTCCAATGATCTGCGCATGCCTGATGCCGTGCCAGAAATTGAATCTGTGGGCGATGGCGGAGAAAGATTTATTGTTCCGTATGCGCTTCAGGAAAATTGTGCTGGCTGCAAACCGCTGGGTATCGCCAGCTTTGCTTTCGATTTTGGTCCCACAGGCAAATATCTGGGAGCAAAATTCGTGAAAGTCACACCACAGGCCCAATAAAGCAGCGCCTTGGATTTTCGTTGTTCATGCTGGCTACATGCCAAAGAGATTAGGCTGAACTTTCTGATAGTTATTTTCCTGGGCCCATATATTGAGTGAAAGCGTAACCAATTCATCTACAACCGGGACCGCATTGCCATTTCTGGAAAGATCAATGGACTTGATATATGTGTGGCAGGTGTCACAGGCGTCCAGGCGCACATAATCGAACTCCTGCGCTGTAAAGACTGGAAGATGCTCCTTATTGGTTTCAGCGCAATTGGGGCACAGCAGCCTGCGAAAGAACCATTCCGTTCCGCAAAGAGAGCATAAGAGAAAACGCTTCGCGCCTTCCCCTTCAGGGCGCAAGACCGCCAGTTGCGGCTTTGATCCGCAAAACGGGCAAAGCGGGGGTGAGGCTTCCGTTGCGGAGTCAGCCTTTTCCGCCAGATACTCGGCAAAGGGCTGAAGCACGGCATTGGCAAAAAATTCAAATTCGGTGGGAAGCTGATGGCTTTCCACTTCATGTTGCCAAAATGCCATGAGCAACTCAAGACGCTCTTCTTCGGAAGACTGCGCTAATTGCTGCGCCGCTGTTTTCAGGGATGGCGAACCTGCTTCATCAATCAGCTTGAGCAGGCCGGAAAAATGAGGCACCAACGCGCCTACCTCGTGCTCACCGGAGGCGGCCACGGATTGATAAATGCTTTTTTGAAAGCGGGCGAGCTGCTGATAAAACTGGAGCAATTCTGCAACAGAAGAATTTGTTTTTAACAGCTCGCCTGCACGTGCTATGCGGCGGTCCCAGGAAAATACAGCCATCCAGCCTCGCTAGCTCCTGCGGCCGGTAATCTTCTCATACCATAGCCGATGATGTGCCCGAGCCCAGGTAGTGGACACATGGCCTTCAATCATTGCCTTAGTGCTGCCCGGGGTCATCCAGATACTCATATAGACGTGAATGATGAAGGCGGCAATGGTAATCAAGGCCGTGACTGAATGCAGGAATACCGTAATGGGAAGAATCCAGTGCAAATCATGCGGAATGAATTCCGGGAACCACATGATAATGCCCGTGAGAAGCAGAATAAACGTGCAATAAAACATCACCCACCAGAATTGCTTTTGTCCGGCATTGAAGCGGGCCTGCGGAGGCATCTTCTCGTCTTCATTCTCCACATAGGCTTTGATGTTCTGAGTCCATTGCTTGTCTTCAGGAATCGCCTTCATGTCCTGCTTCCATTTGCCATGCATCCAGAGAATGGTGATGAAGTACACCAGCCCAACCCAGGGATGTACAAACCGGATAATGGCAGGACCACCTAGAACATAGGCCAGCCAATAGCAAAGCGGAGTGAACAGCGCCAGTCCGGTCAACAGCAAGTAAGTGTAGGCGATGGCATTGATCCAGTGATAAGCCCGCTCAATAAAGGTGTAACGGACAACCTGCTCTTCCGGCACAAGCGTTGCTGGACGCGCAATGGTTCCCTCGCTCATCGCTTCACCTCCTCGGCTTTATCCACTTCTTTGGGACCAAAGCGGATGTAATGCATGAAGACGCCAAACACGCCGGCCATCATGCCGATTCCGCCCAGCCACTTCAGCGGGCCTTTCCACATTTTCACAAAGAATGGGACGGTAGGATCCTGGGGAAGCTGATAATCTGCGGCCTTGTCTTTGTCATGCAACACGTAAATTACATGCGTGCCGCTCACGCCTTCAGGATCATAAACCCCGGCATTCTTGTGTGAGGTTTCCCTCTTGAGCTGTGTCACGCGTGTGTTGGCAAGGTCCAGCATGTCCGCCTTGCTGCCAAAATGCAGGCAGCCCGTTGGGCATGACTTGATGCAGGCAGGCTCAAGGCCCGCGCCAACACGATCAGAGCAAAGCGTGCATTTATAAACTTTCTTGGTTTCCTGGTTGAAGCGGGGAATATTGAAAGGACAGCCAGTGACGCAGTATTGGCAGCCAATGCAGTTCGCCTGGTTGAAGTCAACAATTCCATTGGTGTATTGAACAATGGCGCCTTCAGCCGGACAGGCGATCAGGCAGCCTGGCTCTTCACAATGCATGCACTGGTCCTTGCGCATGAGCCACTGGATGCCGCCGTCATTGGTTTCAACTTCCTTGAATTTGATCAGGTTCCAGAAGTTCCACGCCGTTTCCGGCATGGTTTGATAAGTATTATCGAAAGTGGTTTCGCGGAACTCATAGCCGTTCCACTCAAGACATGCCACCTCACAGGCCTTGCAGCCGATGCAAGTAGTGGTGTCCACCAGTTTGCAAACGTCATAATCGCGAGTGGCGCCGCTATGGCTTGAACCATCCCATTGGTGATATTCGCCGCCGCCTGGAGTGCCACCACGGTGGGCGGAGATCGCTTTAATTTCAAGGTTTCCATTGCTCATAGCGAATCTCCTTAAACCTTCTCGATTTTCACCAGAAAGCCCTTAAACTCTGGTGTGTAAGCGTTAGGATCAATCACCGTCGGCGAAAGCTGGTTGGCCAGAGCACGCTCCTCGGCTGGGCGCTTGTCATTGATTCCGCGATAGCCCCAATGAATTGGTATGCCAATCTGGTAAGTTTTCTCATTCTTACCCGCCAGTTGCATTCCCTTAATGCGTCCCGTGACCATAGCTTTGGCATAATATGAACTGCGAACGCTGCTGATCTTGAGCTTATCCCCTCCCTTGATTTGCAGCTTGTCAGCCAGTTCCTTAGGAATTTCCACAAACGGCTCAGGCTGAAGCTCCATGTTCATCGGATTGTTCTTGGTCCAATAATGATAGTGCTCAGTCAAGCGGTATGTGGTGCAAATTATGTTGTAGCCATCTTCCGGCTTGGCATATTTATCTTTGTCCGTGCTGTATTTCTTCACCACCGGATTATTGGATTGGTTGGGATGGAGCGGATTCGCCAGCGGACTTTCAATGGGTTCATAGTGCTCAGGGAAAGGCCCATCGGCCATGCCAGCCAGCGGCACAAATAAGCGCCCCAGACCTTCAGGGTTCATGATGAAAGGCCCCATGTGGTCTTTTGGATTGGAATCGGCCTTGAAATCAGGGACATCATTGCCGCCCCACTTGCCGGTAGCTTCATTCCACCAGATTTGCTTGCGGCTTGGGTCCCACGGCTTGCCTTCAACGTCGCAGGAAGCACGGTTATACATCACACGCCGATTCATGGGCCATGACCAACCCCAGTTGGCGTGAATGCCCAACCCTGAAGGATCAGAAGGATCGCGGCGCTGCATGAGCGGGCCAGCCTCTGTCCAGGAACCGCAATAGAGCCAGTTGCCGGAAGAGGTGGTGCCGTCATCTCTTAACCAGGCAAAGCCTGGCAGCATTTGACCAGCTTTGATGTCGGTCGGCGTCTGCTTGTCATCGTGCAAATCCGCCAGGGCCTTGCCATTGATTTCTTTGGCAACTTCCGCAAGCGATGGATTATTGGGATTGGTATAAGCCCAGCTTGCATTCAGGATTGCATCCGGGAACTTGCCGCCTTCTTTCTTGTAAAGCTCGCGCACGCCAAGAAAGATGCGGGCGATGATTTCCTGATCCAACTTGGCATCACCCGGCGGATCAACCGCGGCCCATTTCCATTGCAGCCAGCGGGCAGAGTTTACAAACGTGCCGTCTTTTTCTGCAAAGCCTGCGCAAGGCAGCCGGTAGACTTCTGTCTTGATTTGCTTCTTCTCTTCTTCTGAAATTCCGGGCGATTCCCAGAAACTGCTGGTTTCATCAGGATAGATTTCACCCACCACCAGCCAGTCAGCTTTTTTTAGGGCTTCAATATTCTTTTGCGAGTTGGGTCCAATGGCGACGCCATTCATGCCAAAGGACATCACCCCCTGAATGTTGCCTTTGAACATGTTGTCCCACTGCTCCACCCAGGAATACTTGCGATCAATCTTGGGTAGATAGTGAAGCGCCCAATCATTTTCCTTCTTTGCCGCATCCCCGTACATCGCCTTCATAAATGAGACAGCAAACTTAGGCGTGTTCGACCAGTAATTGTATGAATCCCATTCCTTGGGCTTGGAAGCGGTTGGCGTGATGCGCTTCACGTAAGTGGCCCAATCCGTGTCATTGGGAGTTGGCACTTTCAGGTAGCCTGGCAGAATATCGAAGATGCCCGCAAGATCTGTTGCGCCTTGAATATTTGAGTGGCCCCGGAGAGCGTTCACGCCGCCACCGGCGCGGCCCACGTTGCCAAGCAGTAACTGGATCATGGCGGCGGTGCGGATGATCTGGCTGCCAAAACTATGTTGCGTCCAGCCGACGGCGTAAATGATGGTGGCTACTTTTTTGGTGTCACCATCTCTACGGATGGAGGTAAACAGGTCCCAGGCTTTGATGCACTGCTCTTTGGGAATTCCGGTAATGCTGGAAACCATGTCTGGCGTATAGCGAGAATAGTGCTTCTTCAATAACTGAAAGATACAGCGGGGGTGTTCCAGCGAAAGATCATATGCCGTATTTGGCGGCAATGAAGGCGAAGCTGAAGTACCCGTAGTTGCTTTGGCTCCCACTGGTCCCTGCGCCTGGTATCCCTGGCCGGCAGCCCCATTTGGACCAGCAGCTTTTGCTTGTGGATTGCCAGAAGGAGCAGCTTTGGCCGCTGTTTCCGGGGTGGCAGGGCCATCACCAGCCGCAATGGCGGCAGCGGCGGTGCCTGTCATGTTTCCACCCTCTTCATAATTCCAGGAGGAAACGTCATATTTTGGCGGAGAAGATGTCATATCCAGACCGGAAAAAACACCGTCTTCCGCCAGTTTGAATCCCTTCTTCACGATCAGCGCGGCATTCGTGAAGTTGATGACATATTCCTTGTTGTAGCGATTGTTCTCAAGAGCGTAATTGATCAGCCCGCCTAAAAATGCAATATCCGAGCCGGCGCGAATCTGGCAGAAAATATCAGCCTGAGAAGCCGTGCGTTGGAAGCGCGGATCAACCACAACCAGCTTGGCATTGCGCTGCCTTCTGGCTTCCACCACCCATTTAAAACCGCAAGGATGCGCTTCCGCCGGGTTCCCGCCCATGATCAGCATCATGTCGGTATTTTTAATATCGACCCAGCCATTGGTCATTGCACCGCGTCCGAACGTTGGTCCCAAACTTGAGACCGTGGGGCCGTGTCAAACACGGGCCTGATTTTCCAAATAACAAAGCCCCAGACTTCGCATGGCCTTTACAACCAGATAATTAAACTCGTTCGTGTCAGTGCAGCCGCCATTGAAGGCGATGTTCTCACAACGGTTCACCGTCTTGCCGTTGGCATCCGTCTCAATGAATCCTTTATCGCGCGTGTCTTTGATGTGGCGGGCAATTTCTTTATAAGCCTGGTCCCATGAAATATCTTCCCATTTCGTGGAGTGTGGACGTCGAACCTGCGGCTTAAGAAGACGGCGTTCGTTCAGGATGTCCTGATACAACGAAGCGCCTTTGGGACAGAGCGTGCCGCGATTGATCGGATGCTCCGGGTCGCCTTCCACATGGACCACCTGCTGCGTTACATTCTTGGCTTTGTCGCCAAGCGTATGAATAATGATGCCGCAACTCACCGAGCAATACGGGCACGTGGAGCGTGTCTCAGTAGTGCGGGCAATTTTAAGTTCCTTGGCTTGGGCCAGAATCGGGCGGGCATCAAACCCCAGAAGAAGCGCAGCGGCGCTTCCGGTTCCAACCTTGAAAAATTCACGTCTTGATAAGCCCATGAGTTGGCCTCCTGCCAGGCAAATCAGGTGCGATTTATATTCCGAGCCTCCGGCTCCGAACCGGCAATCAAAATAGTTTGTCCATGCTAGAACCCAGGCAATAAATTGTCCATCTCCTTTTTGATCGGCGTGTCTATTCGGTAAAAATCGGAAAAAATTCCTGCGCTTTCCGGCTGCTGCTCCCCTTCTTTCATGGTTCCTGATATCCTGAGCGGTTTCATTACCATTGAAGGACTACGCTATGCTGAGCATGCAAGGTAAGAACGCAGTCATTTTTGGAGTCGCCAATAAACGAAGCATTGCATGGGCCATTGCCCAGCGCTTGAGTGATGCCGGAGCAAAGCTTGCCATCACATATCAGAATGAACGGATGAAGGCTGAAGCGCATGACCTGATTTCGTCTTTACCCAGCGCTGAACCATTCCAGTGTGACGTTTCCAGCGACGCTGAGATTGAGCAGTTTTATACCACGCTGGGCCAACGCTTTGGCCACATTGATGCATTGGTACATTCGGTTGCTTATGCTCCAGCAGAAGAGTTGAAAGGCGATTTCCTGAACACCTCCCGAGAAGGCTTCCGCATTGCTCACGATGTGAGCGTCTATTCCCTGATTGCAGTCACCCGCGCGGCCGTTCCGCTCATGGCAAATGGCGGCAGCGTGATTACGCTAAGCTACTTTGGCGCTGAGAAGGTTGTACCCGGATACAACGTGATGGGCGTGGCTAAAGCTTCCCTGGAAGCAACTGTGCGGTATCTGGCGAATAGCGTGGGCCCAAAAAAGATTCGAGTAAATGCCATTTCAGCAGGCCCAATTAAAACACTGGCCGCGCGGGGCGTGGGCGACTTCAGCCAGATGCTGAAGAACCATGCCGAGCATGCGCCGATGAAACGCAACGTGGAACCAAAGGAAGTGGGTGATACCGCGCTGTTTCTAGCTTCCGATCTTGGCTCCGGCATCACCGGTGAGACCATTTACGTGGATTGCGGCTACAACATTATGGGCTTTTGATTTGTTGTCCCGGTACCGCGAGAAACCTGCCTTTTCTCTTTTTTTGCGGTTAGCGGAATTAAAGCTATGTCACGCACCAAGATTTTTGCCATTTATATAGTGATTGATCTGCTGATCGTGGCGGGCGTGTTGTGGTGCGTGTTTCAGCATCTACCAGTGAGTAAGTATTTGATTCCAGCTTTTGTGCTGTTTGGGTTGAATGGAATTTGGCTGGTGGTGATGACCGTGAGAAAAACGCCGCCACGGAGAAGTCAATAACCACCAGCCGGTAAATTTCTGCTACTTTTCTCCAATCCAGGTTATCGCCGTGCCCTGTCCATTATCAATAAATGCAATCAAAGCATAGCCTTCGCTCCAAAATTGTGCATTTACATCGTCCTGAGGCGAAGTAACAACTTTGAACGGTCTAGGCATGGTATCTCCTTGAACGCGTGTACCAACCAGAATGAAACCGTTTGACGTGTCTCCACCTACGGCAGTGATAATGTAGCCTTGCTGGGCAAGAGCGGAGGCCTGAGCGGGCATGTTGTCTAATGTCGCATTTACAACCGAAACTTCATAGATATTGTGATCACCCTGCATTCCATAAGCAACGTAATTGACCTGACCAGCATTGAACGCCACGGCTGTAATAACATGTCCCAACGCGCCTTCCTGAGAGGCCGCCGATTGAAAATCAGTTGGTAAAACGGCTGACGCATTAGCCGGCGTGAATGCTATGGAGCCATCTGATTTTATCGTGGATGTAGCATAGGAATTATTGGCAGGCTCAAAATCCATGGAGGTGATGACTGTGGTCGCCGGAGTCGCCGCTACATCATTGGCAAATTCGCTCAATAATCCTGATTGAAAACTGCTGTTTAGCCCTGAGGCTGGAGTATCGAACAAGGTAAAGAACCAGGCACAGTCTCTGGGATTTCCATCCGCCGAACAGTGATCCAGCGGAGTCAATTGAAAGGGCGATCCATAGTTGCCCCAGCTAATTGTAATTCCACCCAGGATGGCGGTGGATGTATCTCCGATATAGCGGTCTCTAGTGGCAACGGAATCAACCTGCTGAAAACGCAGATCGCCCGGTTGGGGTGTATTCAGCAGAAGGCGAGCTATCTGGCTGGTAACGGTGCCTGCAGGGTTGGTAATGCTTACAGTAAACGTTGAATCATTGTCGGCGGCTGAAATTACAGGAGTGGTATATGCCGCGCTGGTAGCTCCGCCAATGGGAGATCCATTTTTGCTCCATTGATAGCTGATGGGATCAGATCCAGCCGCCATGACAGTAAAAGTAGCCGTTTGCCCCAATCTGGTTCCCTGGGTAGTAGGCTGTGCTGTAATGGCCAACGCTTGTGGCGGAGCCTGCACTGGCGTTGATTTCATGCTGCCGCCGCAGCCAGCGCAAATAGTCAATAATATTGCCGCCGAAAATAATGTAGCTGCTCTGAGCTTTGCACCGTTCATACAATTCCTTCAAACTTAAGATTGACAGCAATGAAATATAACCCAGAGTAGCTGCTTTTTAAGTAGGTGCTTCGCCTAAGTTTGATTAATAATAGTTAAGGTAACTAATGATTAGCTATAAGCGCCTATCACAAGATGATCTGGATTCTGTGGCTACCTAAATGATCATTTATTTACTATGGCCGGAAGCCACTGTGATTTGACGGTCGTCTCCACTTAGATTCTGGATAACTATTTCCACATCTCTTTCCCTTACAAATCTATCAAACTTCTCTCCCCATTCGATCAGCAGGATGCTTTGCGGGGTCATCAGATCGTCCAGCGCCAGAGTGTCGAGTTCGCGCTGCGTGTCAATGCGGTAGAGATCAATGTGATAGAGCGTGACCTCTGGGCCGCGATATTCGTGGATCAGTGTAAACGTCGGGCTGGTGACTTCTTCCGCATGCGCCGCATTGAAAGCTTCAGCAATGCCTTTGACCATGGTGGTCTTCCCTGCACCGAGGTCGCCGCGCAGCAGCACGATAGTACCGGGCTTGAGTTCAGCAGAGAGAGTACGGCCTAGCTGTGTGGTTTCTTCGGCGGAATGAGTTTGAAAAGTTTTCATCGTTGGAGATAAGCAAATTTGCTAAAGCTTTCTTCTTCACAGACAGCGAACGCCTCACCCAGGCAGTTGATTATGTCTGTGGCAATCATGGATTGCTGCCCGTAAAGCGAAGCGGCGATGTCACCAGCAAGGCCGTGAAGATAAACGGCCCTGCCTACATTAAGCGTACTGATTAAGCCAATGGCCTTTTTAATCTTCTCCTCCATTTTGCTTTGCAACTCAGCCAATACTTTGGGGGTTCCTGTCTTTCTATATTGATCGCGCAGAGCGTGGATTTCGCCAGCCTGGGGATCCTGTTTGGAAATCCAGTGATAGATTTCGCTTAGACTAAAATTTTCTATATCGATCTGCGATTGATTTTCAGATTGCCGGTACTTTGGCTGCAGATATTGAATCTGGGATAAAAGACCAGCGACGATGCCGGAAAGGACATCTCCTGATCCGCCTTTAGCCATTCCAGGATTTCCTGTTGTATTAATCCAAACATGTCCTTCTGGATTGGCAATCACAGTTCGATGCCCCTTCAGCACAACACATGTGCGAGTATCCGTGGCAATTTTTTTTGCGACCGCTACGCGACTGGATTGAACTTCTCCTATGGACAAGCCAGTCAGCCGCGCCATTTCTCCAGGATGCGGCGTAAGTGCATGTATGCTGAAAGGCTCTGCTACAGTATCCGGCTTGAGTTTTTCCACTTGGTCTTCAAATGCATTAAGCCCGTCCGCATCAATCACCATGGAAGTTGAGCAAACACTTACCAGATCACGCACGAATTCCGCTGTCTCTTCATTACGCGAGATTCCCGGGCCAATTACAATCACCGATTTTCCTTTTAACAGCTGCTCTCTATTTGCAAGAGCCAGGAGTGAAATTGTCCCTTCCCCGGTTTCCGGCAGCGGTTCTGTCATTAATTCAGGAGCATAGGCAGCAATTAGCGGCTGCACTGACTTAGGACATGCAACCGTAACTAATCCGGCACCAGATCGAAGCGCCGCCATTCCGGCCATGGCAGCAGCGCCGGATCGCCCAACAGATCCACCAATCACAAGAACGTGGCCAAAGTCGCCTTTGTTTGCATCTGGTCGGCGGGGCAAAGTGACAGCCTGCATATCCCGGCTGGTGAGAATATCTTCATGCAAATGCGCATGTGCCCCAATGACGTGTTCAGGCGTTCCAATTGAAGCAATAGCTATTGGACCATCGGTGAGATTTCCAAACACCAACGCAGGTTTGGCAGCGGTAAAAGAAATGATGCCGTCGGCATGCACATAAGCTGCGATAGACCCAATCTGCTCTTCACTATTGGCGTCAATCCCTGAGGGCAGATCCACGGCGACAACCCAGCTTGTTGTTTGGTTGATGTGAGTGATTGCTTTTTCCGCAATGCCTTTAAGCGGCGGCTTGAATCCTGTGCCAAGAATGGCATCGATAATAAGATCAGCCTTAAACGTTTGCTCAATCTCAGGCTTACTGAAGTCATTTTCTTCAGCAATCCAAAGAGCAGGCATGGAGAGTTTCTTGAACATCTCTGCAGCGTCACCCCGCAGAGCCTCTGCGCCATTTGCCAATACCAGCACAGAAACTTTTTTTCCCGCTTCATGCAGCTTGCGCGCGGCTACAAAGCCATCGCCGCCATTGTTGCCTTTGCCGCAAATGACGCAGACGGAGCTAAACTCAAAATGCTTTTGCGCGAAGTCGGCAACGGCTGTTCCAGCATTTTCCATGAGCGTCAGCGATGGAATGCCATACTTCTCTGTGGTGGCGCGATCAATGGCGCGCATCTCTTCAGCGGTGACGATTTTCATACGCTCAAAGAGATTGTATCAATCAACAACAAGTTTCTCGCTGATCTGACTCTGATAACAACACGCCATAGCCAGTCGCGCCCCGAGATGATGAATGCAAAAAGAACAAGGGGCTGATTCCAGCCCCTTAATACAGATATTCAATATGTAAATCTTGCCTAAGCTTCGCCGCGCTGTACCCGGCTATGCTTACGCCCGTAACCGAAATAAATTATCAAGCCAATGAACAGCCAAATCACTAAGCGAAGCCATGTTTCCCAGGGTAGAACAATCATCAGGTAACCGGAGATGATGATGCCCATGATCGGCACAAATGGCACCCAAGGCGTTTTGAATGGCCGCTCCAGGTTGGGATTGCGGCGGCGAACGATCCACACGCCGGCGCAGACGATCACAAACGCCAGCAGCGTGCCAATGTTCACCATATCGCCTAATAGGTTGATGGGAAGCGATGCAGCAAGGAATGCTACGCAAGTCCCGACCAGCAGAGTGGAGATCCATGGCGTACGGAACCGGGGGTGAACGGAGCTGAAGACTTTGGGCAGAAGCCCATCACGTGACATGGAGAAGAATACGCGCGATTGCCCCAGCAGCATGACGACAATCGTGCTGCTCAGTCCAAGCAGCGCACCAATCTTCACCAGCAGGCTGCCCCAGCCCACGCCGGTTTTATCAATGCCGATTGCCAGCGCATCACGCACGTTGAGGAATTTGTAATTGACTAAGCCGCAGAGCACCAGGGCAACCAGAATATAAAGGATGGTGCAGATCACCAGCGAGCCCAGAATGCCTCGGGGCATGTCTTTGGCGGGGTTCTTGGCTTCCTGTGCGGCGGTGGAGACCGCGTCAAACCCGATGTAAGCAAAGAAAATTACGGCAGCGCCGCGGCTGATGCCGGATATTCCGTATTCGCCGCTCTTGCCAGTATTGGGCGGCAGGAAGGGATGCCAGTTGGCTGTAAGCAATTCAGTATGCTTGAAGAGATAATGCCCGCCCACGGCGATGAACACGATCAGGACGCAAACCTTGATATAGACGATTCCAGTATTGAAGTTGGCTGACTCTTTAATGCCGATGACCAGAATCACCGTGGCAATCATAATGGCTAGAAAGCCAAAGAGATTAAACGCGCCGTACTGGTGCGGCAGTCCAGTAATGCTGATTTCCCCGGACTGAACCTTGGACATGAGAAGGTTGGCGGGCTCCCAATGGTCTTTGTAATAAATAAATTCGTCCCAGCGCGTGCCGGCGAGCGATGCCGGCAGCTTGACGCCGAAGTCACCAAGCAAACTGAGCAGGTAGCCGCTCCATCCAGAAGCGACTGTAGCTGCGCCAAAGGCATATTCAAGAACCAGGTCCCAGCCAATGATCCAGGCAAAAAGCTCGCCCAGCGAAGCATAGCCATACGTATAAGCCGAGCCGGCAACGGGAATAGTGGAGGCAAATTCGGCGTAGCAGAGTCCGGCAAAGACACATCCGGTAGCGGCAAGAATAAATGAGAGAACAATGGCCGGCCCGGCAAACTGTGCTGCCGCCGTTCCCGCAAGCACAAAGATTCCCGTACCGATAATTGCGCCAATGCCCAGCGCGATGAGGTTGTTTACGCCGAGTGCGCGGTTGAGACTATGCTCGCCAGTTTCATGAGCTTCGTCCATGATGATCTTGAGTGATTTTGTAGCGAGCAAGCTACCCATTCAATTTCCCCCATCTGAAATTTAATCCACACGCATGAATACAAAAAAGACTGGCCATTCTAAAACAAACTTACAAATGACGCTCTTCTTTACAGGCTAGGCCTGCGCATTCACGCCTGTCTTGCGTGACCACACCATGTACACAGGAATTCCCAGCAGCACAATGATCAGGCCCGGCCATGTGTATTGTGGTTGGTAGCGCAATAATACGACATCAATGAACAAAGCCATCACTATATATATGGCTGGAAGCACCGGATAGCCAATAGCGCGGTAAGGCCGTTCGGCATCTGGGCGCGTACGCCGCAGCACAAAGAGGCCTCCAATGGTTAGGATGTAAAACACCAGAACGGCAAAAATTACATAATTCAACAACTGGCCGTAGCTTCCTGAAAGGCAGAGCACGCAAGTCCAGATGCCCTGCACAATCAGCGCATTTTTCGGCGTCAGGTACTTGGGATGGACCTTACCCGTTGACTTGAAAAATAATCCGTCTTTGGCCATGGCGTAATAGACGCGCGCGCCGGAGAGAATCAGCCCGTTGCAGCAGCCAAAAGTCGAAATCAAAATAGCAATCGCCATGAGCCCCGCACCGCTGCCGCCAAACATCTGCTCCAGGGCCGCCGTGCCTACGCGGTCAGAAGCGGCGAACTTAATACCGCGTTCAACCACGGTTGCACCGCTCATGGCGCCATCCATGGGGAGAACGCTGAGATAAATGAAGTTGCACGCTACATAAAGCAGCGTTACCACGCCTGTCCCCAAGGCCAGTGACAGCGGTAAATTACGCTTGGGATTTTGCACTTCCCCGGCGGTAAAGGTCACATTGTTCCACGCGTCTGAAGAAAAGAGTGAGCCCACCTGGGCCACGGCAAGAATAGTCAGGATACCGACAAACGGTCCTGCCACCGTTCCGCTGGCGGAGTGCGGCATATTCAGCCGCCAGAAATTGCCATAATTGGCAGCGATGGCCTGGGCATTGCGTCCCACAAAAATGCCCGCCAGCACCAGCCCGGCGAGGGCGGAAACTTTCGCGATAGTAAAAACGTTCTGCACCATCGCGCCCAGCTTGAGGCCAAAGATATTGAGCACTGTAAGGAAAATGACCACAACAACCCCGGCCAGGTTTTGCGTGTTCAACCCCATATCCATGTTGCCCAGCTCAATGCCAAACGGACGCCACACGCCTACATGAAATGGCCCCCAAATCCAGTTGGTCGCGGAAACGCCCTGAAAAAATTGTCCCAGAAATTTGCCAAAGGCCACGCCCACAGCGGCAATGGTCCCGGTCTGGATGACCAGAAAGAGCGTCCATCCATAGAGAAAGCCCCAAAGCGGCCCCAACGATTCACGCAGGTAAACGTATTGGCCGCCGGCTTTAGGCATCATGGCGGCAAGTTCACCATAAGAGAGCGCACCCACAATGGTGAGGAAGCCGGTCACCAGCCACGCGCCAATCAGCAGCGCAGGCGAATTGACCTCACGGGCAATTTCTGCCGACACAATAAAGATGCCGGAGCCGATCATGGATCCCATGACCAGTGTGGTGGCGCTGGTAAGGCCCAGCCCTTTAACTAATTCAGGCGAACCGGTTTTGGCTGCCTGAGGCGGCGTGGTATGGACATCCGCTGGAGAAGACATATTGTTCTGTATGTTTTACCCCAAAATGCGCAGAAAATCCGCAACTGCTTTGCCTGGGGACTCAAGAAGGTCAGAAATTACGGCCACTGAGTCAGCCCCGGCATCTTTTACCTGCCGACAATTCAATCGGGTTATGCCCCCAATGGCAACCAGCGGCTTGCTAGTGGCTGACCGTGCCTGCCTCACACCCTCTACCCCAATCACAGGATCAGGATTGGCCTTTGATCCGGTGGCAAAGACCGGCCCAACGGCAATGTAGTCCACCCGGAAAGTGTCGGCTTCGCGGACTTGAGCGAGGTTATGAGTGGAAAAGCCGATGAGGAGTTTTTTGGCCTCTGTGACGGTATTTCCGCCCACCCTTTCGCTTAAGTATTCTAAAGAAGCTTGCGATTCATCAGCGAAAGGATGGGGCACCCGCACCCGCTGTGTGGATACTCCTGAAAGCTGTGAGGGACGGGATACAGAGTCGAATATCTTTCGCGCGGCGGCGGGAGAAAGGTCATCCTGCCCCAGATGGATGCCGTCAGCCTCCGAAGCCAGACAAATATCTGCGCGGTCATTGATGATCAGTGTGGCGCGGTTCAGGGTGGTGCGGCGCAGCTCGCGAGCACAGCTGAGAAAGCGGCTGGTTTCTGCCGGATAAGATT
>DASRCD010000789.1:0-6950 GCA_035653315.1 Candidatus Angelobacter sp. | reverse complement strand
CTGGAAAGCCAGATCCAGAATGCGCTAAGCAAAGAGCCAACGCTCAGCGGCAACAGCGCCCATGTCACGGTTTCCGGCGACACGATTGATCTCTCCGGCAAGGTAAACACGAGCAAGGAAAAAATTACTGCTACGCGGATTGTGCAATCTTATGCAGGCAGTAAGAAAGTTGTGAACCATCTCACGGTGGGGAACCAGACTCCGTCCAGCACCAGTGACCAGACTGGCAAGGACAATACATCCACAGGCTCAACCTCTCCCAAGAAATAAGGGACGGGGTTTAGTACTGGAATTTTTCCTGTTGCGACTGTATGGCAGCTTTCTGAGATTTATTGAATGGAGGCGCGGCGACTTTGAACGTTGCGCCTTCCAGCCGCAACAACTTTTCTTTTGTGCTTAACCCGCCACCATAACCAGTAAGTGTTCCATTTCCACCCACAACACGATGGCAGGGAACAATAATGGCGATCGGATTATCATGATTGGCCTGACCTACGGCCCGGAAAGCTCGGGGCCGGCCAATTTGCTGCGCGATATCGGCATAAGAACAGGTTTTTCCGTAGGGAATGCGCAGCAACGCCTCCCAGCAATCTTTCTGGAAAGCCGTGCCAACCAGGTCGAGTTTGCAGGAAAATTCACGAAGTTCGCCACGGAAGTAGGACTCCAGCTGCTGAATGTAGGACTGCAGATGCTCACGTGATTCAATCCATACCTCGTCTTTTGCAGGCTGTGGTAATTTGCCACGATCGAACTGCAAAATACGCAATCCTTTGTCCGTGGCCGCCAGCAATAAGGGACCGACCGGAGAAATGGTCCGGCAAAAGTAAATTATTTTTGAATCGGGCATGAAATGATTGTAGCCGGGTTGGTACTAAGAATAAAAATTTCAGCAGGTGCTCTGACCTTACAACACGTAGAGTGCAATACACATCTATTCCAACACTGCTGCCTAAAATATGGCGGTGGCGTTCAATCTCTCCGAGCGTTGAACGCAATCAAAAAGTTCTGCTGGTTATGTGCCAAAAAGCAGGCAGGTGCGCACATTTTAGAGCAGAGGGTCCCATGGAGTTCGGTTGTACTGTAAACGTCTTCCGGAGTCGATTTAATTTTTGTGGTTGGGCGCCCCTCTCCTGATTTGCACCTCATATTGCGAACGCACGTTCCGCAAGAACATTGGCAGGTGAAAATCATGGATATCCGTGGGCTCGTGCTGGTTAATTCGGGGAGTGAAAGCGAAGGAGCTCAAACGCCCCTTGCCCAGCTGCCCCTTGGTTTGCTGGAAGTTGCTGGAAGCAGTCCCCTCCAGCGCATGGCAGAACGCCTCCAGAAATACGGGATTTCGTCAGTAACCGCAGTGGCTGAAGTGGAACAGTCCACCGGCGGTTATGGCTTTGCGCTCCCCTCCGGAGTTAACTGCATCACCGCCTCCACTGACCGCTTCTGGCGGACAGCCGAATCTGCATTCAATGAGCTCATCCAGAACGGGGCTGAACTTGTGGTTCTGGTCCGCCTGGGGGCCTATGCGGAAATAGATTTTGAACAATTGGTGCAATTCCATCTGGACCGGCAAAGCCGGGTCAGCCAGATGACGCATGACAATCAGGCCCTTCAGATTTTCTGCATCAGCGCTTCACGCAGAAATGATGCCGCTTCGCTTTTGCGCAGCAAGCTTACACGTTGCCGCAGCGAGTGCCCTCAGCTTCCGCACCATGGATACATCAATCCTCTAGCGGATATGCGTGATCTGCGCCAGTTTGCCATTGATATTCTCACCCGCCAGACTGATACCTGCCCAGCAGGGAAGCAAATCAAGCCGGGTGTCTGGGTGGCAAGCGGGGGAAAAATTGAAAAAGGCGCGCGCATTGTGGCGCCTGCGTTCATTGGCGCATTTGCCAGGATTCGGGCAGGGGCCGTGGTGACCCGGTGCAGCTCCATTGAGCATCATGCACAGGTTGACTGTGGCTCCGTGGTGGAAAATTCCACATTGTTGCCTTACTCCTGCGTTGGCGCCGGACTGGACTTGGCCCACTCAGTGGTTGGCATGAACCACATTGCAAACCTTCATCGCGACGTTACCGTGGAAATCATGGACCCGAAGCTGATTGCAATGACTTCAGAAACCGCTGGAAGGCGGTTCATCAGTTCCGCGGCAGAGTTTTTCACCTATGTTCCCCGCATGGCATGGCAAGGAATGTTCGCTGCAAAGCCGCAGCAACCTGACCTGAACGCTGCTTTGCGGCAAACATCACCGGCGCTGGGCAATGCAGCCGGATATGAAACGCCGGCCTGTGACACTGAGGCGGCGCACAAATTCCCCAACATGGTTGTAGCGAGGAGATATGGACATCAATAGCAGGCCAGTCGTGGTAAAGAGAATGCCTGAGCGCGTAAACGGCCGTACCGCGCGGGAATTTCTCCGCAATGTGCAGCCCTTTCTCATTGCAGACCGTCCCCAGGTGGTCTTTGACCTCTCCCAGGTCGCGCAACTTGATGCAGCAGGCGTGGAAATGCTGTTGCGCTGCATGTCTGAAGCGCACAAGCGTGATGGCGACGTAAAGCTGGCCTCTCTTTCTGCCCAGGCAGCAGTGGTGCTGGAATTGACCCGCACTGAACGTCTTTTTGAAATCTATGAGACGTCCACAGAAGCGGCACGCAGCTTCAGCGGCTTCCTGCCCAACGCGATGCGTCAGCAGCTTCTCCATAAACGTTCGTCTTCTGCGCAAATTGCAGCCTGAAGAAAGCCCATGTCGCAGACGCCGAGCCTTGTTCCTGTATCCAGTGCTGATGCCGAGATGATGGCGGCGCCCGGGTCACGCGCAAAAAGCGCCCGGGCAATGGTGCTGAGCGGCAGCCTCATCATGATCATCAGCATGATGCTGGTGAACATCTTTAATTTTGCCTACAACATGGTAATGGCCCGGATGCTTGGGCCCGGCGAATTTGGCCACATCAATGCCGCCGTAACAATCCTGATGATTTTCTCCAGCATCAGCCTGGCATTTCAGCTTGTCTGCACAAAGTTTGTCGCGCGGAATGAGACTGCCGGAGGCAAAGCATCTGTTATTCACACGCTGCTGAGCAAAGCCTGGATCGCCAGCCTTTCCATTGCCGCCATTCTTTTTATTGGGCAGAAACCGATCTCAGCTTATTTGAACCTGCCTAGCTCATGGATGATGGGAATTCTTGCCCTGGGCATTGCTGCTTATGCTCCGCTGGGCGTAAAGCGCGGAGCCATGCAAGGTGACTGCGCGTTCCCGAGGTTGGGCGGCAATTTTGTTCTGGAAGCTTTTACTCGTCTGGTGGTTGGCGTGGGCCTGGTGTACGCCGGATACGGCGTGCTGGGAGCCACCGGCGCTATTTCCGCAGCGGTCATCATGGCTTATTTTCTGCCCCGCATTCCAGCGACTTTGCGCGTGAAAGCGGATGCCACAACGGTTGAGCCTCCATCTTTTGCTGAAGCTTTGCAGGCGATTGTCTTCTTTGTGGGCCAGGTCATCATCAATAACGTTGACATTCTGCTGGTAAAGCACTTCTTCCCCGCTGATCCGGCCGGCATTTATGCCGCTATTTCACAAATCGGGCGGGTCCTCTATTTTGCGGCATGGTTTGGCGTGGTCAATGCCATGTTTCCCATTGCTGCCGCAAACAAGCAGGAAAGCCAGAAAGCCCATGGCGTTGGCTTGCCCATGCTGCTGGTGATGGGGCTTTCTGTCATGTTTGTTGCTATTGCCGCCTTGTTCCCACACCTGATCATGAGCCTGATCTTTGGCTCCAGGTTTATGGACATTGGCTCTTTACTGGCCCTTTATGCAGTAGCTACCGGGCTCTACTCTTTAAGCGTTGTTCTGATTGCTTATGAGATGTCGCGTCGCATTGCGAATACCGGCTGGCTCCAACTTGCCTTTAGCGCTGCATTGATCGTTGCCATTGGAGTCTTTCATAGCACCATACGCGAAGTCATTATGGTAAGGATTGTGCTTATGGCCCTGATGCTGGCCATGGTGGCTGTGCCATTTTTCCGCAAGCATTCGCAAACACCTTCTTCAGTCCTGGCGGAGGCCGCATGAAAAAGCTCCGCCGCATCCCTGAAGCCGAAATCATTGCGGAATTCCTGAAAGGCGAGTTCTTTCACAAGGAATATGACGCTGACCGCGACCGCTTTGAAGCCATCGTCAATCACCCTGACTTGACCGATGAAAGAGAAAATGAGATTCGCCGGGCCTTACTCTTTCGCCGCCGGGACACAATGTGGTGGGAACTGCCGGAAGACCGGCAGTGGTGGGAGGTAGAATTCGCCCCCACGGATGTTGAAAAAGTGAGCGTCTTTCCTCGTGCTCACTGGCGCAAGCTGGCCAAAGGTGACTTTAAGGCGCTTCACGTTGCCCAGAAAGTCCGTGAACAGCTTGAGCAAGAAAAGTACAACGACTTCGCCGTAAAAATGGCGGCTATTCAAAATTCCATAGAACATAATGGCGCGCCTAATGGACTGATTGTTTTCCTGGGGATAGACGAGCATGGTCCGGTAACCCTGCTGGAAGGCAACCACCGTTTTATTGCTTCCATACTCACGCCTGGACAGGTTAAATTGCAGGGCGCCCGGATGATTGGGGTCTTTTCTCCTAATATGGAACAGTGCTGTTGGTACAAAACCAATTTTCAAACTCTTTTCCGTTGCCTGAAAAACCGCATCCAACATATGTGGGACAGAGACACTGATTTGAACCGGTTGCTCGATCAGGCCTCTACAAGCCGGTCTGTCATTACTTAATCCCGAATACAGGTCCCTAATAACGAAATTTTTGACTAAGCAGGACGTTCCCCGAGGTTTTATGAAAATTCAGCTCAGAATTGCCAGCATTGCGAGTAGCCTGTTAATGGCCGGCGCGCTCATCAGTCAACCTTTGCAGGCACAGCAAAGCAGTCCCCAGGCCACGCAGCCACAGCAGCAGCCCGCTCCGGCAAATTCGCCATCGTCTACTGATCAGTCTTCTGCTCCCGCTGATCAGTCTTCTGCTCCCGCGCAGCCATCTGCGCCGGCAACGCAGAACCAGCAGGCCCAGCCACAGCAGACCGCTCCTGGCGGGACAACGATAAATCCGTCACAAGCACCTTTGCAGCCCGTAACCACATATCCTGATGCTTCAGGAGCGCAGCAGCAACAGCAGCCAACAAATTCCGCGCCAGCACAGTCAAATGTTCCGGAAGCGCCGCAACCAAGAACTCAACAGTCTTCTGAACCGGTGGGCGCTGCCGCTGCTGAAAGAGTTCCCACTGCGGGTGGCGCCGCTGCAAAGCCGGCCGGTGTTGCCATTGCTCCAGCCAAGCAGCACCAGACTCGCTCACTTTTGATCAAGCTGGGCGCAGTCGCTGCCGCAGGCGCGGCGTTAGGTGCTGTCTTTGCACTCAGCCACAGCACACCATCAACGCCTCCGGGCGCCGGCGCGGCTGGTGTTACGGCAAGATAATTTTGAAACGGCAAGCATGAATATTGCACAATACCCATGAACGGGGCCGAACACATGAAAAACTCTGCTTCCAATACACCTTTGCTGATCTCTTTTTCCGGCGTGGATGGTTCAGGTAAATCAACCCAGATTGAAAATCTGCGTTCTTCCCTCCACGCTGCGGGACTTAAAACCGAATTGCTCGCATTCTGGGACAATGTCGTAGTCGGCGTGAAATACCGCGAAGGGTTTGTCCACAAGGTGTATAAAAGCGAGCGCGGCATTGGCGCTCCGGGGAAGCCGGTCAACCGCCGTGACAAAAACATGCGTGGCTGGCATCTGACTCTGGCCCGCCACTTCCTTTATCTACTGGATGCAATCAACCTTTGCCGTGTGGTGGCGCGCGCCAAAAAGAGCGGAACGGATGTGGTGATTCTGGACCGCTATATCTATGACGAACTCTCCAATCTCAACCTGAAAAATTCATTGAGCCGTGGTTTTGTAAGCTTCGTCCAGAGCTTTGTTCCGCAACCGGACCTCGCCTACCTGCTGGATGCCGATCCTGTTGCCGCTTATGCGCGCAAGCCGGAATACCCGGTGGACTTCATGAAAAAATGCCGCCGCGCATATTTTGATCTGGCAGCTTTGCTCGGAACCATGACAATTATTCCGGCCATGAATCTGCCGGAAGCCAAGCTTTCAGTATTAAAAGCAGCGGAAAGAAAGTTGGCCGCCCAGGGTCGGGCACTTGATCTGACATCGAAATCATTGTCAGCAGCTTAACCCTTCAACATCTTGCGAAGCAATAAATCAGCAATTTCCTGCTGATTGCCTTCCAAGGCCCAGTTCAAAGGCTTGGTGTTAAATTTTTGATCACGTAAATTGAGATCCGCGCCGTGTTCAATCAGGAACTCCACCATTTCCTTGTGTCCACGGATAGCTGCCCAGTGCAAACCAGTGCCGCCAAAAAATCCTCGGCAATTCACGTCAGCGCCTTTACTTTGCAGAAACTCTGCTACCTGCACATGCCCATTCCTGCTGGCGATATAAAAAGCCTCTGAAATCAATTCATGATAAGTTTCCGGTGCGGGCGCTTTGCCCCATTGGCCGTTACCTAAATCACGGGAACGCGTCTGGCCGGCGCCGGGCTTCAGAGTGTTGGGAGAATCCCAGAAAGACTGCACCACATCCAGCATGCCCAGGCCAGCAGCGCACCACATATTCAATTGCGGACGCGCGCCATGGGCAAGCAGCACATCCGCAACATCACGGCTGCCCATGTTTGCGGCCCACTGTAGCGGCGTCATGCCCCAACTGACTTCCGCGTGAATATCCGCCCCGTGCGCGACTAACAGCTCAGCCAGTTCGGAAAAGTTCTTTTCCGCGGCCCAGTGCAGAGGTGTTTTCTGGTATTCGCCTTTGGCATTCACCAGCGTGGAATCACGCTCAAGAAGCTCACGCACTTTGTTGAGATCGCCGTGTTCACATGCTTTAAGCATGTCTTCA
>DASRCD010000788.1:0-2903 GCA_035653315.1 Candidatus Angelobacter sp. | reverse complement strand
CGCCGAACCGGCACTATGCGCACGTCGATTGCCCTGGCCACGCCGACTACATCAAGAACATGATTACCGGCGCGGCGCAGATGGATGGCGCCATTCTGGTGGTCGCGGCCACCGATGGCCCGATGCCGCAGACGCGTGAACACGTGCTGCTGGCGCGTCAGGTAGGCGTGCCGTACATCGTTGTGGCATTGAACAAATGCGACGCGGTGGATGATCCGGAATTGCTGGACCTGGTGGAACTGGAAGTACGCGAGCTGCTCAAGAGCTACAAGTTCCCGGGCGACGATGTTCCCGTGGTGCGCTTATCGGCCCTGGGCGCGCTGAACGGTGAAGCCAAGTGGGAAGGCAAGATTGACGAACTGATGGAAGCGGTGGACAAGAACGTTCCGCTGCCGGCGCGCGACATTGACAAGCCGTTCTTGATGCCGATTGAAGATATCTTCTCCATCTCCGGTCGTGGCACCGTAGTTACAGGCCGTATTGAGCGTGGCAAGGTGAAGGTCGGCGAGGAAGTTGAGATCGTCGGCTTTCGCGACACGCGTAAAACGGTGGTAACAGGCGTGGAAATGTTCAAGAAGCAGCTGGACGAAGGCCTAGCGGGCGACAATGCCGGTCTGCTGCTGCGCGGCATTGCCAAGGAAGATGTGGAGCGTGGCATGGTGCTGGCCAAGACGGCATCCATTACGCCGCACACCAAGTTCAAGGCAGAGATTTACGTATTGAACAAGGAAGAAGGCGGGCGTCATACGCCGTTCTTCAAGGGCTATCGGCCACAGTTCTACTTCCGTACCACAGACGTAACGGGCGTAGCGGAATTGCCGGCAGGAACGGAGATGGTGATGCCGGGCGATAACGTATCGCTGCAGATTGAGCTGATTACGCCGGTGGCCATGGAAAAGGGCCTGCGTTTCGCCATCCGTGAAGGCGGCAGGACAGTAGGCGCAGGAACCATTTCAGAAATCATTCAGTAGGACAAATTAACAACGGATTGCCAGAATTGCCAAAATCGGGTAATTGCCAGAATTGAAAACCCGGTGAGCCCGAACGTAGTGTTGTAGGAACCTAAATTATGGCAATTTTGGCAATAACGGCGATTTTGGCAATTTAGAAAAATGGGCTGGTTATTATGAGAGAAATAGTCACGTTACAGTGCGGCGATTGCAAAAATAGAAACTACTCAACCACCAAGAACAAAAAGACCACAACAGGGCGGCTTGAGTTCAAAAAGTTTTGCAAGACCTGCCGCAAGCACACAGGACATAAGGAAGTGAAGTAAGCAACTAGCAAATGGCAATTAGCAATTAGCGCAAACTTGTGCGGCTTGCATAAATCGGTTACAGCGAGATAGATGAAGCTACAAGACAAAAGCTAATTGCTAACGGCTGATTGCTAATTGCTGCGGTACAGGGGCGTAAGCTCAACGGCTAAACTGCCGGTCTCCAAAACCGGACTTGGGGGTTCGAATCCCTCCGCCCCTGCCAGATTTTGGAGTAAGGCTGTTCGGAAGCAAGCCATTCCGGAAGTAAAGAAAGCAGGAACCATGGCGAAGGCAGTAACAATGACGCGCGAAGACCAGGGCAACAAGCTCACGCAGTTTCCCGCGCGCACCAAAAGTTTTCTTACCGATGTCCGCAATGAAATGCGGAAGGTGACCTTTCCCAGCAGGCGAGAGGTACAGGCAACGACGCTGGTTGTGATCATTACGGTGGTTCTTTTCGGGATTTATTTTTTCATCATTGACCAGGCGATCGGCAGCGCAATTAATTGGGTGTTGCACCACCAGGTGCGCTAAAAAAAGACACCGGAAAGCTTAGTTGAAGCATGGCAGAGCAAAACATCAGTGGGGCGGGTGAAGCGCCGGAGCAGGGCCAGCCGGTCCCATCAGAAAACACGAACCCGAACATGCGGTGGTACATCATCCACAGCTATTCGGGCTTTGAACGCAAGGTAAAGGAATCGCTGGAATCGCGTATTCAGGCCTTTGGACTGGAAGGCAAGATCGGCAAAGTGGTGATTCCCACGGAGCCCGTGACTGAGATTCGCGGGGGCAAGAAGTACACCGTGGAAAGAATGTTCTATCCGGGCTATGTGCTGGTGCAGATGGACCTGACCGGATTCAGAACTGGCGGTGAAGGCGACCATGTGTGGCATGTGGTGAAATCAACGCCACGCGTCACCGGCTTTGTCGGCACGGCAAATGATCCCACGCCGCTTACGGAAGATGAGGTCAACCAGATCATCTATCGCGTGAGCGTAGGCAAGGACAAGCCGAAGATTCGCGTGAAGTTCGAAAAGGGCGAAACAGTAAGAATCAATGAAGGACCTTTTGCCAACTTCAACGGCACGGTGGATGACGTGAATGAAGACCGCGAAACGTTGAAAGTCATGGTTACCATTTTCGGCCGCGCGACCCCGGTGGAACTGGAATTTGGGCAGGTAGAGAAAGTGGCGTAGGAAATTGCCAGAATTGCCAATACTGCCAAAAGTGACAATTGAAAGCTTATGGCGCAGGCAATTTGGTGAAGATAGATCAGGCTTTTGAGATTACCAATTTTGGCAATTCCGGCGATTGGCAATCGACGGAATCATTAGCACAAAAAGACAGCTCTTAGCAGCAAAGATTTTGAGACAGGATCAGGTAACAACCGATGGCACCCAAAAAAGTACAGACATCCGTTAAGTTGCAGATTGAAGCAGGTAAAGCGACGCCGGCTCCTCCGGTTGGCCCGGCACTGGGCCAGGCGCAGATCAACATCATGGAGTTCTGCAAGCAGTTCAACGCTCGCACCTCCAATAAGGAAATGGCTGGGCTGATTATTCCTGTGGTGATCACCGTTTACACGGACCGCTCATTCACCTTTGTTACCAAGACGCCGCCAGCCTCCATTCTGCTGAAGCGTGCC
>DASRCD010000787.1:0-8666 GCA_035653315.1 Candidatus Angelobacter sp. | reverse complement strand
ACATCATTATCCTGCTGCAATTTGCTGTTACCGCATTTAGAGCACTTTTCCGGCGCGTTACGGGCGACAATAATTTCATTGCAACCTGTGCAATGCCATGCCGGGATGCGATGCCCCCACCACAACTGGCGGGAAATGCACCAGTCATGGATATTGCGCATCCATTCAAAATACGTCTTGGCGTAATTTTCCGGCGTAAACTTGATCTCGCCTTTTTCCACGGCTTCAATGGCGCGATCTGCCAGCGGCTGTATTTTGATGAACCACTGGGTGGAGAGCCGCGGCTCAACAATGGTTTTGCAGCGATCGCATTTTCCAATGGCAAGCGTGTGGTCTTTTATGCCGGCAAATAATTCCTGCTCTTCTAGGTCGCGTAGAATTTTTTCCCGGGCTTCATAACGATCCAGGCCGGCATACTGGCCGCCGTTCTCGTTAATGCTCCCCTGGTCATCCATTACATTGATCTGCGGCAGGTTGTGGCGCAGGCCAATCTGGAAATCATTGGGATCGTGCGCAGGAGTGACCTTGACCGCGCCGCTGCCAAACTGCGGATCAGCGTAGTCATCGGCAATGACTGGAATCTCGCGATTCACCAGCGGCAGGCGCAGCTTCTTGCCGACAAGGCTTTTATAACGCTCGTCTTTTGGATTGACCGCGACAGCCGTATCCCCCAGCAGTGTTTCCGGCCGTGTGGTGGCGATAGTCAAAAACTGCTTTGGATCATCGGCCAGCGGATATTTGATCTGGTACATCTTGCCCAGAAGCTCTTCATGCACGACCTCAAGATCAGAGATCGCGGTCATGCAGCGCGGACACCAGTTGACAATGTATTTGCCGCGATAAATCAGCCCCTGCTCATGCAGACGGACAAAAACTTCCGTCACCGCGCGAGAAAGATTCTCGTCCATGGTGAAGTATTCGCGGTCCCAATCCACGGACGCGCCCAGCCGCTTCATCTGCGCCTGGATCGCACCACCGTAATGCTTCTTCCAGTCCCATACGCGCTGGAGAAATGACTCGCGGCCCAGCTTCTGGCGGCTCTGGCCTTCCGTGGCAAGCTGGCGCTCCACCATCATCTGCGTGGCAATGCCGGCGTGGTCAGTTCCGGGCAGCCAGAGCGTAAGAAAGCCGCTCATGCGCCGCCAGCGGATGATGATATCCATCTCCGTCTGGTTCAGCATGTGGCCCATGTGCAGGCGTCCGGTAACGTTTGGAGGCGGCAGCAGCAGCGTAAAGGCTGGCTTTGAGGCCTCAGGTGAACCAGGCTCGGGCGTTTTTACTGAGAACAGCTTCTCCGCGATCCAGTATTCCGCCCAGCGGACCTCAATTGCGCCGGGATCATATATTTTTGGGAGCTCGTGTGACATTGCGCTGAAGACTAATCCTTGATATTACAGGCGCACTGCCGATGTGGGCAAACCAGCACCGGGCGGCAGCGTGGCGCTCCGTACAAGAATCAGGCACTTATGCCACTTTGTTTTTGGAAGGCTTCAACTTAGTTTTCCCTGGTTGGTTGCTGATCAGGCTTTGCAAAGTTTCCACCAGCACCGGGCCAATGGTGAGCAGTTCACGCCGTGACGCGCTGGCCTGCTGCCGCAGCACCGCATCGCCTTTTGCGGTGATGGCAAGGGTCACCCACCGGCGGTCACTGCTGGAACGAGTGCGGCTCAGCAACCCGCGTTTCTCGCAGCGATTCACCAGCTCCACCATGCTGTTGTGGTTCATCTGCATACGCTCAGCCAGCGTTGAGATTGTGGGAACCCGCGGCTCCGGCAGCCCCTTGATGGCCAGCAACAACTGATATTGCTGGGGATGATTGCCATTGGCCCGGGCCTGCTCTTCCATGTGGCGCAGATAAATACGAAGCTGGTAACGAAACTCTGACAAGGCAACATATTGCGGGCCTGTAAGCGGCTTGGATAAAGCTTTGGGCATAAGTATTTTTGTCCGGTGCAAAGCAATTATGGCGCAGAGAGCCGCCGTTCACACGCAGCAGCCAAGTATAGTGAGAAACATAACATCGTGGCGTGATGTAAACAAGCTACCCGCCGGTGCATGGCTTGTGCCGGATGGAAAACACTCCTCAAAATGGCAGCATGTACGCATATGGCCGCATTGATCCAGCCATGTATGCGGCAATCCAAGGAACTGGCATTTGCGGCATTTACCGTGGATTATTGAGGCTTGGTTTGCGATTTTGCACGGAAAATTTGTTCAGCATTCCAAAGCAGGTGATGCTGCATTACTACCGGCCTGACCCCTTCCACTCTATCTTTTACGCCTACAAGGACATTCGGGTTCACCAGGCAAATTACAGGATCGTGCTGGGCAACAATCTCCTGTACCTGATCGTAGATTTTTTTTCTTTTTTGGTAATCAAGGACCGTGGTTTGCAACAGCATCAGTCGGTCTAGTTCAGATTGCCAGGCGGTGAGAGGCTTAGTTTCAGCAAATGCCCACAGGTGCGTGCCTCCGCTGGAAGTCCAAACGTTGATTTCCGGATTGGGGTCGGCATCCGGACTGACCAGCCCGAAGATTGAAGCTTCATAGTCAAAAGATTCATTCACCCGGGCCGCGAGCGAACCATATTCCAGCGCTGTTACCTGCACCGTTATTCCAATGTGTTTCAGGTCATCCTGAATGATGGTGGCCATTTTTATCTGGCGAGGATTGGTCGCGTTCACCAGGATCGAGAACTCAACCGGTACACCGTGAGCATCCAGCAATGGACCATTTTTGCGGGAAAATCCTATGGACCGGAGCAAGGACATGGCTTTTTCAAAAGATTGCGGGGGATGACGCAATGCCGTATCAATCCAGAACTTGTTTGATGGCGTAACGTTCCCCCACAACGGCGTGGCGTGGTTTTGGTAGACAAGATGGACAATCGCTTCACGATCAATCGCGGCGGAAATGGCCTGCCGGAATTCATCGCGGCGAAACCATTCCTGTTTTTGCTGTATGGCAGGAAGCTTTTTGGAACTTAAATCATTGAGATTGAAAAAAAGAAAGTCATATTCAAAGCCTGGGCCAAGATCCAGGACATGGTAGTGCTTTGCGGATTGGTCTTGCGCAAGCACGGCAAAATTTTCGGCACTGAGGTTGTCAATCAGGTCGATGTCGCCAGCCTGAAACCGAAGCACTCCGGCATCTGGAGCCGGAATCACAAGGAATATCAGCTCATCCAGATAAGGAAGCCGGGTATTGGCTGTATCCTTTTTCCAGTAATACGGGTTCCGTTCCAACACAATCTGCTGGCCGGGGACGTCTGCTTTCAGACGAAAAGGTCCGAGTCCCGCAATGTTTTCCGGATTTGTTGATTGGTTCCAGACCTGAGTGATTTCGCCTTTCTGGTAAGCCTGCTCCAGCAGGTGACGAGGAAGGATGCTCACACTATCAAAGATTCTTTCCGCCGCCGCGTATGGCTCTGGCAATTCAAACAACACTTGATAAGCGCCCAGCTTGCGGACCTGGATAGGCTTTCCATTTACCAGAAGCAAGTCGCGCTGCGGCGAATGGACTTTTTCATCGAGATACACCTTGAAACTGAAGAGTACATCATCGGCGTCAAAGGGTTTGCCATCTGAGAAGCGCAGGCCATGGCGCAATTCAAGGGTGTAGCGTGTCCCGTCCGGAGAGACTTTCCAGGATTTTGCCAATGCCGGTTCTGTGCGTTGTGTAGCAGGGTTAATGTGAATCAGGTCAGCAAATAAAAGCGCATTGACCTCTTTGGACGCAAGATCCAGCGCCGTTACAGGATTCAGGACTTTGGGTTCAGAACGCAGGGAAGCGACTAAGCGGCCGCCACGTGTCCCAATTTTTCCGGGCAAAACAAGAAAATCTTCATCTTGTTGCTTTGGCGAATGGGCAGGAGATGCCTGAATACCATGGATAACACCAAAGCAAGAACAACAAAGACAAACAAGAAAAACAAAGTTCCGCGCCAGCAGCCGTCGACTAATTTTCAATCATTCCCTTATCTACGCAAGAATTAACAATGATGAGTTGTTACACACCATGATGTTACCGCCTGATAAATATCCAGGCGTCCATAGCCTACATCCGGAGAGATGTAAAAAGCATTTGAAATGGCTGCCGAGGCAGAAGACTGATTCACGCTGGCATCCATGCTGCGCAACAGGGCAGCCGTACCGGCGACAAAAGGCGCGCTGAAGGATGTGCCCCAACCGGCAGCATAGGTGCCATAAGGATATGGCGAAATAATGCCTTCTCCGGGAGCGCCCACCCACACCGGAGGCTGGCCATAATTGGAAAAAGTAGAAAGTGTGTCACTGTTTGTGGTGGAAGCCACGCCCATTACATTGCTTAAGCCCGCAGGATAAACCACAACTGCCTGTCCATCATTGCCGGCGGATGCCACGGTGATAATGTTATTGCTGGCTGCTGTGTTGATTGCCTGCGCCATTTCAGGGGAAGAGCTTGTGAAATCAAAGCTCATGCTCAGCACATTGGCGCTGTGGTGAATTGCATAATACACCGCCCGGATGACGTCGCAGAGATTGGCGGTGCCATCGGAGTGAAATGCCTTTAGGGGCATGATCTGGGCTGTTGGGGCCACCAGATGTACGATTCCCGCCGTCATGGTTCCATGTCCAAAGGCGGCAAATTGCGATTGCGTAAATACGGAACTGCCGGTGCTGTTCACCACGGCCATGGTGGATTGATTTACCAGGACAGGCGACGCACCATTTACAACCGCCATGGTGGATTGATTGGTATCCACCAATTCTGAACCCACGGCCTGATTGCGCGTGAAGTCCCATCCATCCAGCAGAACACCCTGAAGCACGGGATGAGTGGGATCAACGCCGGTGTCGATGATGGCCACAATTCCGCTTCCGGTTACGTTGTAGGTTGACTGCGTGGAGGGCAGATTGACAATTGAAACCGCAGGCTGGTTCGCATAGCCGTCCCAGACGGATGTTCCGTAATATGTGACAGGGGTGGTATCGAAAAGTCCGCTCGGGGCCGAGGTTTGCTTCACCTTCAATACTTGATCTGGCTCCGCGCTAACTACGCCCAACTGGCTCGTGAGGTTTTCCAGCAGTGACTGCAAAGTCCCGCCGTTTGAGGTGACAAGAAAAAGAGATCCCTCCCCATCGTCCAGTCCTTCTCTAACGGTGCAGTGAAGAAGCAAACAAACTGAATTTAAGGCGTTTTGTCCAAGAGTATCCCGGACGATCACACGGTTTTGCGCCATTGCCTGACCGGTTATGAAGACTAATAAGAGAAAAGAAAGTATGCATCGTTGTTTCATTGTCTTTCTCCGTTCGGTCGCCAGATGGCTAAAACTTGAATTTCAGTAGTTAGCCAATCTTTTTGAGCCAATCCATGTCTTCCAATGGCATATAGAGCCATGCTCCTTCAGATAAATGGATTCGCAGGCTGGCGTCCCTGACAAATCCGAAATCAAAAGTAAATTCTCCATACTGGCTTGTAATGGTGCGGTTTAGCTCTCCGGCAGGGCCATGGAGAAGCACCGGGCGGGCATTTACGTCTCTCAAACTCACGTCCAGAACCTGCCCCGTGACTGATACCCGCTCAGAACTGCCGTGGATGAGCAAATTCACTTTGGTGCTGTTGTGCTGATAAGCAAGCTGCCGGCAACTTTCCTGAGTGCTGATGCACCGTATGCCAAAAAGCGGAGGTGACTGGAAGCTGTCATAAATAAGCTGGGCCGGGACCATGCCTCTTGGGACTGAGTTAAGAGCTGCCTGTGAAGCAAAAATTTCCTGCAGCTTTGCCCAGAGCTGCGGAAGTGACGCTTCCCTGGGGATATACGGTAGTGGACCCTGCAGGAATTGCTTCATCTGTAACGGCTCGCCAATGAACAGCGCGCGTCCTGAAATGTGGGGCCAAATCTGCTTCACCGCTGCAATCAATTCCGCCCCCTCACCGGCTGTTTTTGGCGAACCGAGCAACAGTGCATCAAAAGCTGCCTGCTGGACTTCTTGAACATTCCCTGCTTCACCGCACCTGCAACCCACGGTGGGCAGGAATTCAAAAATCCGCTTTTTCAGCAGAGATTCAACCCCGTACAAAAGCACGGAATGCGACATGGAGATCAGAGTTTCTTGTCCTTTAAGCATTTTTTGTGAAATGGATTATGCAGATTACGCTTGCGCGGCATTCACAGTAATCTACAAGAGGAATAGGCGATGGATTTTGATTAAAGAGTTCTATTATCAGAAAATTAACTTCTTCTTAACGGTGGAGTGTTGTCAAAGCTTGGAAAAGTCTTTGTGCCAAAGTTGAACCGGCAGATTCAGGTCAGGAATTATTTTCAATTCCATAATTTTTAATCTTGCTCCGGCAATCTTAAAAAATGAATCTTTGATGGAGAGAGCTGCTTTTCTAAAGCCATGCTGATCAATTTATAATCAGTTCACATTATGAAGGCATATGTCACAGTCATGCTTAAGACCACGGTCCTTGATCCACAGGGCAAAACCATTCAAGGCGCGCTCACAAAGATGGGATACAAGGGGATAGGAGCGGTCCGGCAAGGCAAGTTTTTTGAACTCGCGCTGGACGGCGGTCTGGACAAGGCCGCTGCCAAGGCCGAGGTGGAGAGAATTGCAAAAGAGGTGTTGACCAATCCTGTGATCGAAGAATTCTCATACCGTCTTGAGGATTAGGCTGGCTGAATCGGTTTCCGTGGAGCCGACCCTTTTTCTATTCCTCTTTATTCTTTTAGGCAAAAATTTGCGTAAACCAGAATCCTCTGAGATAACCGATTACCTGCATATTCCAGAGTAGAATAAATCCAGAATCCTCAAAGAGTTGCAGATTGTCCAATAGCTTACAGTGGCATTTGACTTGCTTGTAATCAGGTGCTTTTACAGGTAAGGTCTGCATGGGGCGAAGCGTATTCCGGCTCAGAGGGATTGTTCCAGAGCCGGAAGTCAGAGCGTCTTGACGGAGTAGGAATTCATTATGTGCGGAATTGTAGGATATGTCGGCAAAAAGAGTGTAGTGCCGGTAATTATTGATGGCTTAAGAAAGCTGGAATATCGCGGCTATGATTCGGCGGGAATTGCTGTGGCCGGCTGCGTAGACAACAAGGACGGCGGTTTAGAACTTCGCCGTGCTGAAGGCAAACTGCGCAATCTGGAAGAGGCAATCCGGCTTAAGCCGATGAATGGCACTTACGGCATTGGTCACACGCGCTGGGCTACGCACGGTCGTCCAACCGAGGAAAATGCCCATCCGCACCGCGACTGCACAGGAAAAATTGTGGTGGTGCACAACGGCATTGTGGAGAACTATCTTTCACTCAAGAAAAAGCTGGCTGAAGAAGGACACAAGTTTTCCACTGAAACAGATACTGAAGTGATTGCGCACCTGATCGAAAAAACATTGGCGCAGACCAACGGACACAAACCCACTTTAGAAGAGGCAGTCCGCAAGACGGTGAAGCAGTTGACCGGCGTGTTTGCGCTGGGCGTGCTTTCTGAAGAAGCTCCGAATCAATTGATTGCCGCGCGCAATGGCCCTCCGGTGGTCATCGGCATGGGCAATGGCGAATACTTTGTCGCCTCTGACGTAACCGCCCTGCTCAGCCACACACGCGACATTTTCTTTCTGCATGATGGTGACATGGCGATTGTTACACCTGACGGCGTAAGGCTTACAGATTTTGACGGCAAGCCTGTAAAGCGTGAGATACAGCACGTTACCTGGGACCCCATCATGGCGGAAAAGGGCGGCTTTAAGCACTTTATGCTCAAGGAGATTTATGAGCAGCCGCGCGCCGTTCGGGACACAACGCTGGGCCGCGTCTCACTGGATTCAGGAAAAGTTTTTCTGGAAGAAATGGAGATCACGGAAGAAGAGCTGCGCAACGTGCAAAGGATGAACATTGCCGCTTGCGGTACAAGTTGGCATGCCGCGCTGGCCGGCAAGTTCATGATTGAGCGGCTGGCCCGCATTCCGGTTGAGGTGGATTACGCCAGCGAATGGCGCTATCGCGATCCGATTACTTCCAGCAAGGAAATCACGCTGCTGATTACTCAATCCGGAGAAACGGCGGACACGATTGCCGCGCAGCGGGAAGCCAAGGCTAAAGGCTCAAAGACGCTGGCCATCTGCAACGTGGTTGGGGCAATGATTGCGCGTGAAGCTGCGGGCACAATCTATACGCACGCCGGGCCGGAGATTGGCGTGGCATCAACCAAGGCATTCACGGCGCAATTGACTGCATTGTTTCTCCTGGCGCTTTATATGGGTGAACTGCGCGGAGAGACTTCCACGGAAGATGGAAAACGCTTGATCGCCGAATTATTGAAGATTCCGGCCAAGCTTGAATCGCTGTTGAGCCGCGACGAAGAATGCGAGGCCCTGGCCAAACAATATTATCGCGTGCAGGATTTTCTGTTCCTGGGACGCGGCATTCATTACCCCATCGCCCTTGAAGGAGCTTTGAAATTAAAAGAAATTTCCTACATTCATGCGGAGGGCTATCCGGCGGGTGAGATGAAGCATGGTCCGAATGCCCTGATTGATGAAGACCTGCCGGTAGTCATGGTAGCGACGAAGGACCCGAACGATCCGAATTCAGTATTGCGCTATGAAAAAACCATGTCCAATGTGAAAGAGGTCACGGCGCGCTCCGGTAAAGTGATTGCTATTGCCACGGAAGGTGA
>DASRCD010000786.1:0-2076 GCA_035653315.1 Candidatus Angelobacter sp. | reverse complement strand
GGATTTTTGCAACCACAGCATGATGGAATTACTTTTTCCGCTTCCCTGCCCGCGCCAGAATTCTTCTTATCTTTTTGGGTGAAACGGAGAGCCGCCTGGCCACACGAGCAACTTTTTTATCTTCTTTTTCCCAAACCACAGGAATCACGATTTCGGCGAACTGCTCCGTCAATTCCTGAAATGTGGCTTCACCGGTAATGCCTTGAGACCATGCGCGCAGCAGCGGGTCAATGCTTCCTTTAGGCGTGATTCTCTGCTTAAGCATCTGCAACTCTTCCCAGAGATCGTCATAATCCACCGCTTTAAGAAATGAACTGGCCAACTCACAGCAGCGCCGCGCGTCTTCAATATCACCAATAGACGGATTGCATGCCGTGAGCCCGCGCCAGATGTATGCGCGCGCCAGCAAACGATGGTTCTGCGTGTGCTTGGCGGCCTCCACCGCTTCACGGGCATAATCGCGCGCCGCCCTCGCGTGTTCCCATGAGTGGGTGCTGCCTTCAAGTTCCTCTTCCAACTTGCCGATTTCCACTTCACATTGCAGCAGCCGGGCCCTGGCCATCAGAATGGAATCGTTTACCTGTTTTCCCAGTTCATAAGCTTGGGCGGCCTGCACGCCTGAATTGTCAAGATCGCCAATATCTAAATAAAGAAGTCCCCGGTTTTCCAGGATGCTGCCAATTCCGTGATGGTGATTGTGGTGGCGGTAAATTTTCTCTGCCAGATCAAGATTCGTGAAGGCGTTGTTGCGCAATTCTTCCAGTTGCCGCAGGTCGTTTTGTTTTTCTCCGCGAGAGGCTGTTGCCTTGGTGCTTTGCCTGCGTTCTCTTTGCGCATCAATCTGTTTGCCAAGTTGTACAGCAATCAACCTTTGTACATAAGCAATGTTGGCCAGCGTTCGCGCCAGATTTCGATGTTGCGGATTTCTTTTTTGGAAGTGCTCAATCGCACGCGAAAAGAACTTCAATGATTCACTATAGTGCCCCTGGCGGCGCACCATGCGTCCATGCGCGGAGTAGATATTGCCCAGGGTAATGTGATCGTCACTGTTGCGAAGAACAGACTCCGCCTGGGTCAGGATCCGTTCAGCCTCGCGATATTGACCTTTTTGAAAAAGAAGCCAGCTTTCCAGCACGCGCATGGCCGCTGCCATTTTTGGATAACCCAGCGTCTGGGCCAGTTCGCGGCCAACACCTGCACGCTTTAACGCTTCGTCATACTCTCCCTTTTTGCGATGGCATCGGGCGTTCCAGAAATGCGCAATGGCCACAATCTCCTTGTCTTCGATCACCTCCTGCATAGAGAGCACCAGATCAAACTGTTTTAGTGCATCATCCGGGCGGTCCCGCAGTAGAGCCAAAAGCCCTTCCGCCATCCTGAGTTGCAGATAGTCGCTCACGGGCAGGCGGTCGCGGTTTTCATGAGGGAACCGTGCCAAAAGCTGCTCAATCAACCCAGGCTCGGCATATCCAATATCCACCCACTGCGCCACATAACCCACAAAAGCGGCGGCATTGTCCTGCTCCGGACCAATGGCATTGAACAGGGCTTTGTGCTGCTCCAGAATTTCAATTCCGTTGGACACCTGGCGCAAAGCCAGATTCTCCTTAAGCTCGTGCAGGAGCTGGCGCAGTTCTGTCCGATTATTCTTCTTTGTGGCGCGTGAGGACATACTCGGGGTGAATCATAGCGGCCAACCCTGCTATAAGCAAGAAGTGCACGGACGAAGGATGAGCGTCATAAATTCCCCAAATTCAAATTCTTCGATTGCCTGGCGAGGCTCGTCCGATTTGGGCTTAACTTATCCACGGAATTCTGAAACTTGTTTTAGCTATAGGGGGGTTCCGTGATGATCACGTACTGTTCCTTTCAGGAACATCCATCTTGTCTTACTCGTCCGAATCGGACGAGTGCGGTTGAAGCCATGGCAAACGCTGGCATCTAATAGGGGCCGGCAGAAAGTCACCCTGCTCTTTTGCCGAGCTTTCTTGCCTATTCACTGTGGAGAAATATGAAACTGATGCGACAGACATTTGAACACCGCTTGCAGGAGTCCTGGATCCAGGATCCGCGCTG
>DASRCD010000785.1:0-5529 GCA_035653315.1 Candidatus Angelobacter sp. | reverse complement strand
TTCCGCTGACAACAATGGAGCGGGCGTAACGCGTCAACCTGCCCTGGGCAAGCAAGAATCAGGGCCGTTTTTAGAAGCTGGAGAAATCAGATGAGTAGAAACCGTTTGATCGTGATGAAATTTGGGGGCACCTCAGTGGGCAGCGCCGCGCGCTTTCGCCAGTGTGGTGCAATTGTGGGGCGCGCAGCCAAGCAGGACCGTGTAGTTGTGGTGGTTTCCGCCGTGTCGGGAATCACCGACCTTATTTTTAAAACCATTGATGCCGCCCGCAATGGAGATTCCGCTGCAAGCGACGCGCACCTGCAAAAATTCGCAGCCATTCATCGCGAGTTGGTTCGTGAACTACTGGATGCGGATGGCGCTTCCGTGGCCGAGAAGTTCATCCACGATGTTTTTGTGCAGTTGCAGAGCGCCTGCCATGCGCTCTCAGCGCTGCGCTCTGATATTTCCGCGCAAACGGCTGATTCACTGGTGGCACTGGGCGAGCGCATTTCAGCCTGGACTCTGGCACGCTATCTACAACAGATTGGAAGCGCGGCAGAGTTTGTTCGTGCTGAAGACGCAATTGCCACGGACAGCAACTTTGGCAATGCCGTTCCGGACATGAAAGCCACAGCACAGAAATGCAAGTCAGTTCTGTTACCTTTGCTCGAACGCGGCATAGTTCCCATTGTGGCGGGCTATAGCGGCGCGGATGCTCAGGGCAAGACCACCACGCTGGGGCGTGGCGGCTCAGATTATTCAGCCACCATCATTGGCGCGGCGGCAAAAGCCGATGAGGTCTGGATATGGACGGATGTTGACGGCGTGCTTACGGCTGACCCACGCATCTGTCCGGACGCAACCACTCTGCCGGAAATCAGCTTTGAAGAAGCTATCGAACTGGCCTATTACGGCGCAAAAGTGATCCATCCAAAAGCGGCGTACCCTGCCTTTGACGCGGGCTTTCCCGTGTGGATCAAAAATTCCTTCCGTCCGGAAGTTGCCGGAACCAAGATCACGCATGCGGCGCGGCAGGCCTATTCTCCTGTGAAATCAGTAACTTCAGTGAAAGACGCCACGTTGATCACCTTGGTCACGCGGCGCGACGTTCATCCAGTGGAATTATGGGGACGGCTTTTCCTGCGTCTGGGGCAGGAGCAGATTGAAGTTCTTTTCGCCACGCAATCCTCGCCGGAGCATACGCTGGGCCTGGTGCTGCGTAAGGATGACGCCGCCCGGATACTTAAGCTGGTCCATTCGATCTTCCGCATTGAACTGGCACAAGGCATACTGAAACCGGTGGAAGTGAACAGTGAAATTGCTGTGATCGCCGTGCTGGGCGAATCAATGAAGGGGCAATGCGGCATTCTGGGGAAAGTGTTCTCCGCCGTGGCACGGTGCGAGGTAAGCGTGATAGCTGTTGCACAGGGAGCAAGCGAGTTAAGCATTTGCTTTGCGGTGGCGGCATCGCGCGGAGCAGAAGTTGTCCGCGCCATCCATGAAGAGTTTTGCAGCCCTGCCAGCGAGAACATACCGGTCTGCCTGCGGCCTAATCTTTCTGCGGTAACGGGGGCGCACTAAATGCCTGCTGCACAAACTGCCAGACATGTTCTGCGCTGCGTTCATTGCGGTAAGGCGCAGGAGGACACGGCTGACCGAATGTTTCGCTGCACGCAATGTTCAGAACTGCTTGAGGTGGTCTATCCGGATTGGGCAGGCGCGCCAAAAGAATTCGCACTCAGACTCAAAGAAATCTGGCGAGAACGCAAAAATTCTTCTTTGCCGGAGAACACAAGCGGCGTGTGGCGCTTCCGTGAGCTGCTGCCGCAGGTGGCGCGGGAAAATATTGTTTCCATGTGTGAAGGCAATACGCCACTCATCCCGCTCAAGAAAGCCGCGCGCACGCTTCGCCTGCCCAACCTGATGGTGAAACACCAGGGGATGAATCCAACAGGCTCTTTCAAGGACACAGGAATTTCCGCCGCCATCACCATGGCCAAGGCTGAAGGATTTTCGTGGGTGTGTTGTGCCTCCACAGGCAACACCTCCGCTTCCGTCGCTGCGTATGCGGCGCGCGCGGAAATGCAAAGCATTGTCCTGCTGCCTGCCGGATACGTAACTGCGGGCAAACTGGCGCAGGCATTGGAATATGGCGCACAGGTATTGCAACTTCGCACGGACTTTGATGGCTGCCTGAAAGTGCTTCATGAGGTTGTGCGTAAGTTTCCGGCATACCTGCTGAACTCGCTGAACCCTTATCGTCTGGAAGGCCAAAAGACCGTGGCTTTTGAATTAATGGAGCAGCTTGATTGGAAGGCCCCTGATCATGTGATTGTTCCGGGAGGGAATTTGGGAAACAGCTCAGCGCTGGGAAAAGGATTTTTAGAGCTGCGCGATCTTGGCTTGATCCAGGCCTTGCCAAAGGTTTCCATCATCCAGGCCACAGGAGCAAATCCGTTGGTTCGCACCATGCGAGAAAACGGTGGGAAAGAATTAATACGTGTGAATGCTGAAACCAGAGCTACCGCCATACGCATTGGAAATCCAGCATCGTGGAGAAAAGCAGTCAATATCCTCAACAGTACCGGTGGAACCTGCGAAGAAGTAAGTGAAAATGAAATTGCGCAAGCTAAAGCAGATCTGGGTTCGGAAGGCATTGGCTGCGAGCCTGCTTCTGCCGCAACGCTCGCGGGTTTAAAAAAGCTTTTAGCTGCTGGATTCGTAAAGCCCGCAGAAACCGTGGTGCTTGTGCTTACCGGCCACATGCTCAAGGACGTGGATTACATGAAACAGGCGCAAGAGCAAAGGCAAAGCCTTTTAGGTCCCATGGAAGCGGACAGCGATACGGTGATTCAAACTCTGGAGCAAATCTATGCGCGTCACTGAAGAAGCAGAAGCGGAGAAACCGAAGCAGGCCCTGCCAGTTCCAAAGCAGGTTCGAGTGGGCATTGTTGGGTATGGAACCGTAGGCCGCGCCACAGCGGAAATCCTTTTAAGCCATGCTGAGGAAATCCGCCAGCGAACGGATGGAGCTTCTGTGGTGGTGACGCGCATCTGCCGCAAAACGCCGGAACCCGGTGAAAGAGTGAATGGAATTACCGTGGTTGCTGATTGGCGCCATGTAGTGAATGCCAATGATGTGGATATTGTTGTTGAAGCAATTGGCGGGACCGGTGTAGCCAAAGAAGTAGTGAGCGCCAGTTTGGAGAATGGCAAGGCAGTAGTTACCGCCAACAAAGCTCTGATCGCATTGCATGGAGAAAAATTATTTGCCTTGGCGCAGGAGCGAAATCTGCCTATCGGCATTGAAGCCACGGTGGCCGGAGGCGTGCCTGTGATCCGCTCAATTTCTGAGGCGCTGGCAGCTGATCGGATCAAGGCCGTTTATGGAATTGTGAATGGGACGTGCAATTACATTCTTACCCAGATGGAGCAGCACGGAATTGAATTTGCGCATGCGCTGGAGCAGGCGCAGGCAGCAGGTTACGCGGAAGCTAACGCAAGCCTGGATATTGACGGACTTGACGCCCGCGACAAAATCGCGATTCTGGCGCGCATCGCTTTTGGCCATGCCATTAACATTGCCGACATTCCTGTGTCGGGTATCCGCAACATTACTGCCACGGATTTTCATTATGCCCATCGCCTGAACTCGACGATCCGGCTGGTGGCTTCAGCGGAGCGCACGGCCGCAGGAGTGCATGTTTCCGTGCAGCCGTGGCTTGAGCCGCGCGATTCCATGCTGGCCAAGGCGGAAGGAGCAAATAACGCAATCTTTATTGCCGGAGAAAAAGTAGGAACGCAAATGCTTTATGGCCGCGGCGCCGGCGGCGGAGCCACCGGGACTGCTGTGCTCTCTGATGTGCTGCAGATTGCCCGGCAAATCGTTCGAGGACAAACTTCCACCAGCCAGTTTGCCGGATTCCACAATGGCCAACCGATCCGGCCGGGCCCGCGCACCAATCCATTGAGCTGGTTTCTGCGGCTCACAGTAAATGATCGACCGGGAATTCTTGCCCGCACGGCGGAAGCGATTGCGCGAGAAGGAATGAATATTGACTCCGTGATCCAGGAGCCGAATATGCAGAAGAACCGGCTATCTTTTGTGATCACACTGGAACCAACGCAGGAAGCAACCGCGCTGCGGGCGGTGGAAACGATCAATCAATTTGAATTTATGAAAGAGCCGGTGCTGCTTCTGCCCATGATTTCTTCAGTGGAAGAACATGTATAGAAATTTGTGATTGAGTAATTTGGTAATCGGGTAATTTGATGCGACTCGTCATTAATTGTGTGAGTAAAAGATTTTAAATTACTCAATTACCAGATTACTCAATTATCAATTTAGTGTGGCGGCTCGGGTTCGGCCACGCCATCCGCGCGAGGGTCGGAAGCGGCGGAATTCATGCCGGTTTTGGAGTTGTGCATCACAGCTTGTCCGCGACCCATGAGCACGGTGTAGTCACCACGGAGAATCAGGTTGTGTCCCTTCTGGCGTAAAGCCTGAATCACATCTGGCGGCACACGCGACTCAATCAGGATGTCGCAGGTGATCTCGCTGCCGGTCACGGTAAAGCGCGGCCATTCCAGCGCGGCCTGGATATTCATTCCAAAATCGACAAAGTTTGAGACAAACTGCGCATGCGCCAGCGGCTGGTTCGCTCCACCCATAATGCCGAATCCTATATGCACGTCTCCGCGCTCCATGAAAGCCGGAATAATGGTGTGGAATGGGCGTTTGCGAGGCTGCAACTTGTTCGGGTGAGAGGGATCCAAAACAAAGAGCGCGCCGCGGTTCTGCAGGGCAAAGCCCATGCCATTTACAGTAATGCCTGAACCAAAGCCGGAGTAGTTGCTCTGGATAAGAGAAGCGATATTGCCTTCTTTGTCCACCACAGCCAGATAGGTTGTGTCACTGGTTGCCGGGCTGCCGGGGCCAGGATTGCAGTTGGCTTTATCAGGATCAATCTTACCGGCCCGCTGCGCGGCGAAAGTTTTATCGAGTATTCCCTGGACTGGCACTTTAGCAAAGCGCGGATCAGCGTTATAGCGATAAAGGTCTGAATAGGCCAGCTTCATGGCTTCAATTCTTTTGTGCAGCTCGCCCGTGCTTTTAGCGCCATCTTTGTCCGGTTGAAAATTTTCCATGATGTTGAGCATTTCCAGGGCAGCCATGCCTTGCACGTTTGGCGGCAGCTCATAAATTTTCCAGCCCCGGTATTCGGTGGAAATAGGCTCAACCCATTCGGAAGAAAATTCGGCAAGATCATCCAGTTGCATGGTGCCGCCAAAAGCATTTGAGGTATTGACGATGGCTTGTGCGATTTCACCTTTGTAGAAAGCGTCACGGCCTTTTTCCGCGATCAGGCGCAGGGCTTTTGCAACGTCAGGATTGGTGAACCGTGATCCTAGTTCGGGAATTTTTCCGCCGGGGAGGAAGACCCTGCGGGATTCGTCAGTCTTCTGTAGCTTTGCTTCTTCAGCTATCCAATAACTATGGATCATCTCCGGCACGGCATAACCATGCTCGGCATACTGGATGGCAGG
>DASRCD010000784.1:0-4206 GCA_035653315.1 Candidatus Angelobacter sp. | reverse complement strand
CGAAAATCTGGATTCAACTGGAATGGATTTATTAAACAGTTAGATTTAGTTGAGCCTGCTCAGTCTCATCAATAGTGCGTAATTGCTTTCCGATGAGTTCATGTAAATTATCTATTTGTGAAACTGTCGCAAACATTCTGTCATTGGCGGTCTTTTCATCAGGGCTATTTGAGGCGGTCATGACTGCTTGGCGAAACTCATGAGCTTTTTTACGGATTTCATCATCAGCAACCCGTACAATTAGAAGAATACATTTACGGTTGCTGTCGAACTGTTTCTGACTAATTTCTTCTTCCACTTTCGCTTTGCCCCACAATCCTGTTTCTCTAAATTTCATTGCGTCAGCATGAATAATCGCCCCACATGCACGAAGCAGGTCTTGAAGTGCTTCTTGTAAATCAAGCAAGGTCTTACGTTGAAAATCGGCATGCCGCTCGGCGAGTTGAATTCTCCTGGAATCTCGCCTGCTTTCTCTTTCACGTTGCATCGTGCGTTGATGTGTAAGTCGGTCTTCAACTAACTTCATAGTGTATCCCGCCATGAGCGTCAACACGGGGAACCAAGTATTAAAGGAAATATCTACCATTTAATTGTTGCACTCCTCACACGTCTTTGAATGATTGTCACGCTCATCGCACAAGTCTTTATACGCTTTCCTATGCATATCCTTTGTATCGCGAACAGTATCCTGTTGGTCCAAATCGTCGTTAGCTGATAAGGCACCTGCATTTTGCAATTCCGAGAAAAGCTGCTTGATTCGTAGTGATAACGTCTGATAAACCGGACAACTTTGTTTACTCATGTGGATAACTCCGGTGCTAAATGCGATTTTACTGCCATTTCCGCGACTGGACAAACTGCATAGATTTGTCAGAATTCCTATAGAAGCAATTAATAAACGAAATAAATGTCTTGGAATATAAGTGCGATGGGCACCAAAGAAGGTGTCATCAAAAAAGTGGAAGCGGCTCAATTGGCCGATTCATATCCAGATGTTGAAAAGCAACAGTTCGCAAAAGCAAAAGAACTCTTGCTGTTCACGCTCGGAAATATCTCAGTCGCCTCGTCAGGTAAGGGATTCAAAGTTGACGCATCAGGCAGTCACTATGAACAGAAGAATGCAGAGGGTGAGACTGATTCAAACAATAGCCTGAACGTCTCGATTCATACAATCGGGTTTGATAATTAAACATCAACACAAATGCCAGAAGTAAATTTCGGCGCTGACCTCCAGGCCGCCGAAAAAGAGTTCAACATCGGAAAGGGTTCCGATAAATTCAAGTTCAAAGAAGGCGAAAACCGGGTCAGAGTTTTATCGGCCTCAGCACCACTTCAAAATACATATATGGGCGAGACAAGAGTAAAGTTTTTGACCTGGCTCTGGGATTATTAACAGCGTCTTGTATCTGGCTTCCACTCTTGCGGTATGGAGCCGGTGCCGCTTCTGGCGGCGCTGGTACATCTTCAATCTTGGGTACTTCAGGAATGAGAGCGTTACCGGCCTTGATGAGAAGATTGCCGGTGCCTCTGGTTAATCCCGCCGCTGCTTTATTCGCAAGTGGGGCAATGACTGGTCCAGCCAGAGATACCGGATTACCGGAATGAATGAACTCTCCAGCGCCGCCGAAGGTAGCGCCCCTCTCCGCTGCCTTGCCAACATACGGAGCGGCTTTGACCATTACGCCGCCGGTCTTGGTTAACGCCTTGCCAGCAATCTCTGGCTTGGCTTCCAGTCCACCAGCGGCGATGCCTGCAATATTGCCGCCCAGCTCTGAGTAATCAGGGTCAACACCCATTGCATTCAGGCCGGATTGCGTGACATGCTGCGCGGCAACAGCAGGAGCCGCGTATGCCATTGTTGCCGGATTGACTACAGCAGCAGGCAGAGCAACGGTCTGTCCTACGCCGCCGACGATATTGTTCACGCCGCGTACCGGATGATCTGGTAATTGCGTGACACCTTTGGCAACGCGAATAGGCCCAAGAGCCATGCCGCCGATGACATCACCAGCGGGCTTATGGTCTGCTCCAATCAAATCACGTACACGGTTATATGCACGGTCAAGCCATCCTGTAATACCTGGCTCCGGTGCGCTGATATTTGCATTCTGCAATGAATCAGCAACACGAGAAGGCTGAGAGACAGGCCGGATTGCCGGAAGGCAGCAAGAACAATCATCCTTGCGTGAAGCCGCTGGGACTGAATCAGTATCTGGCTAATTTGATCTTGCCGCCGCCGCGCACAGATGCACCGCGCAGATTGCTGGTGCCGTTCTCAGGAAGCGGCTCAGAAATGATCGGCGCAATGCAAGCAGGATGGGAAGATGTCACTGGCATTGAGAAGGAAGCAGAGTATGTGAAGATTGCGGAAGCCAGAATCAAGCATTGGACTGTCAAAAGTTACTAGCTGCACAATTCTTACACATTTTCTGGCCACTGCGTGTTGCCACCACATTTGCCGAGCCACACCTCGGACAATTCACAACCCCGTTCTTAGTCCATTGTTCGTCGGGAATAAGATCAGGGCCCGGCGGGTTGGGATCAAACAGGAATCTATAATTTGCTTGGGTACGTGATTCCTTTTCCCGCCAATTGTCTTTAGAAACCAATTCCCTCACCGACTCCAGAACCTCCGCAAGCATTTCCTCAGAAGTTCGCTTTTGAGGCACCACGGAATCGGCAGCTGGCATTGAATCAATGCTCTTTTTTAGGTCCGGCCACATCTTTTCAAATGTGTCATCGAGCACTTCATCGGCAAGCGGCTCGTCCCCAATCACCTTATTAAGAGAGACGATCATCTCTTTAGTCTCTTCCTTACCGGCGCGGGTATGCTGGAACATTCCTAACGGCATAGGAACATCCTGATGCTCTAACCCAGCAAGTAAATAGGTACATAATCTAGTCTTATCTCCAAGGCTTTTTGACAATGCACCGCCTTCAAACAGAATCCACGGAGCTGTAAGGTTTTCCGGCGTTAAGCAGGTAATGCCTACCTCAATGGTCTCAAGTGCGCCTGCTATTTCCGGCAGGGGCCTTGTACCCTTATCAATGTTGCGGGAAAGCCAGGGCTTGGCCTGTTGAAGAACACGAGGGAGCCATGCAGCCAAAGCTGTTGCAATATGTTGACTGCGCACACCAGACCAACTGATAAATACGTTATACGGCTTTGCCTGAGTGCTATTTACAACAGGTCGCCTGGATTGTGCTGGTTTCCGTTTCTTTGTTGGCATCTAGTTCATTCACCGCTCTCCTAATCATCTCAGAAATCCAGCAAGTCAGGAATACCCGTATTACTGAACGCAATGCGCGTCGGCGCGGCATTGCGCACTTCATGCACGGAAGCCAGATACACGCTCTGGTTTCCGAAGCGTTGGTTAAAGCCCTCAGTAAAGGATTGTTAACGGTGAGATGGCTTACCAAAGCCACGGAAATGAGCGTCAATATGCTCACCATTCTTCATAAAGATCGCACAGGTTATCTCATTACTGTGGTCAACCAGCGCACCATAGCGTAACACTTCCGGTATTGCGGCAATCTCTTGCAGACATTTTTCAATGCTGCAAATATCTTGGTCTTGCTCAATAAAGAACAGGTCTAAGTCTTTCCCCGTTCCGCGCGTCAGGACACCTCCATAAAAAGCCACCGTAAAACCATGATGCTGCGCAATCACATCAAGCTCCCGTATAAGGGGTAATGCTTCTTCTATCGTCCACATGTTATGAGATTCAATTCACTTTGCAAGAAGAGTTTTAAGCGAGATTTTTATTATCCGGTAACATGTTGCAAAAGAGTAAATGATGCAACCCCACCAAATTGCTGAGATAATTCTGTCCACCCGATAGTGAGAGTTCCACGATTCAGGAAAAACGATGATGGCCAAACCTAGCACTATAACAGCAGCAGCTAGAATGATGGCTTCAGCTAAATAGCCGATCAGGAAGCGGTAGTAACCCCACTGTTTGAACTTACGAATGACGGTCTTGTCTTCTATGGCTGGAAGGAATGCCACTACCGCAAGCAACCCGGCAAGGATACCGATTTCCACGTCCAGCACCTTGTCCAGCATAAAACCACGCCAGGGGGCTTTGAGCACCCGAAGGGCGGGAACCCAGAACAGTCCGATCCCGGAGATAATCCCTATTGCTAAAGGACCGAAGCGCTCTGCCAGATAAGTGAACTTCAACTTCTTAGCCCTCACAGCAGTCC
>DASRCD010000783.1:0-7550 GCA_035653315.1 Candidatus Angelobacter sp. | reverse complement strand
TGGTTAGCAGCTTGGCCGAAGCTAAGCAGAGGGAGAACAAGAGCAATTAAACTACAGATGAGTCGGGAGAGACGAACTTTCCTCATCTTCATACCGAGCACCGCCCGCAAAGCTCACGGTTGACGCCCGCCTCCGTGCGCTGACATCGTAATGCGAGATGCCAGCAGAACCTACTCTCGTACACAAGAAGAACCGCTGTCAAGAAAATTGCTATAAAGTTTTTCTTAAATGTGGCCATGTTTGGACCATTTTGGGGCAGTGCACCTATTTTCTTTTCATAAATATTTATCTAGATTGAAAAACTACTTCCGATGCAGCTACTATAGTCAGCCTCAATGCGATGCTATCTGCGCATGGTGTCATATCTATGCATTCCTTACTCCAACCTATAGGCGGATTGATGACCCGCGGATCTCTTTTCCGTGCCGAAGGCGATGAACCAAAAATAGTTGTCCAGACGGTTCATTTCGGAAACCCTGGACAGGTATGGCCTAATCTTAAAAGCAACTCCGGAGAAAGTCTGAGCGCGGCGGGCTCTGGCCTGGATCACATAGAAGCGATGCTGCCCGCACTCGGAGAAGGCATTGAGCGATACAGTGCTTCTGTTCACAGCAGCCAGCAATTCATCAAGGCTACGGCGGCTGATTTAGGCAAGCAGGCGCTCGATCTGGAATCTATCCCTCGCTGCAGCGCCGCTGAACTCTCACACCCCAAGTGCCGTTTGATTGCCCCTGATAAAAACGCGCCGATCCGATGGGTGCAAGGTATCTCGCTTTTGGACGGCAGGCCCGTATATCTGCCGTTGGTGATGGTGTATTTGTATCCAGGCTCGTTGAGCCAATCTGAAATGTTTTATTATCCGATCTCAACCGGCTGCGCCTCACATATTTCGCTTGAGCGGGCACTCCTGGGCGCGATTCTTGAAGTGGTTGAGCGCGATGCCATCAGTATTATATGGCTCCAGAAGCTGGTTCTGCCGCGCATTGAAGTTGACGATTTGCCCTCACCTCTCGATAGATATTGGCAGCTCTACCAGCGCTCTTCGGCAGAAACGGAAATTTTCTTTTTCGATGGAACCACCGATGTTGGGATTTCGACCGTTTACGGAGTGCAGGTTTCGCGCGCCAATTCCAGGTTGACTACGCTGGTGAATTGCAGTACCGCACTTTTTCCTGCGGACGCAATCGCAAAAGTGATTCGTGACATGTCGGCGTGCAGAGTTCATTTTCGCCATGATCAACTCTTTCCTGAAAGATGGGACGATTTTGTCGACACCTCTCACGGAGGCGCATACATGGCCCGGCGCGAACAGGCCCATGCTTTTGACTTTCTCCTGCAATCACAATCGACGACGCCTTTGAGCCGGATGCGCTGCTTGGCAAGCCATAGCGAAAAGCAGGATTTGCAGACGATCCTAAATATATTTCGAAACAAGGGATTGGACGTATACGCGGTGGAGTTAAGTACGGACGAAGCGCTTCGATCGGGAATGCGAGTGGTTCGCGTCGTCATCCCAGGCTTGCAGCCAGTTGGATTCCATTATCGTGCAAGATATCTAGGGCATCCTCGGTTGTACAATGCGCCCGCAATAATGGGGCATCCTGTACTCCCGGAGACACAGCTCAATCATTGGCCGCAACCATTCGCTTAATTTGAGGGTTTCAGTCCAGGAGTAATTATGGGTGAGCAGGGAAAACCGTTGGCGCCTCATGTGCTTTCCATCGGATCATTCGGGCGCGCTGTGGCACGATATTTACATGCTTCCCGGCCCGACCTCATTGAAACACAAGTTGTTGATGACACGATTGCCTTGCCGACAGTGTGGCCCAGCTCTTTCGCGGTGATCCTGACTTCCTGGCGGCCCGTCCCTCATTTCTGTGAGCTGCTGGATCAACTTAGCTTTTCGTGGAACCAGCCCTTTATTCCCATGATTCTGGATTCAACAATGTTGCGCATTGGACCAGTGGTGATACCTGGAAAAGGAAGTTGCTGGGCATGCTGGTCCCGCCGTTACAAGCAACATGATTCATGGCGGAAAGAGCGCGGAGTATTGCTGGAATATTATGCCTCCCATCCTGAAGCCGGGCCTAAAGGGTATCTTGAACCGTTTGCGATGATAGGGGCCAGCCGGCTGGCAATGATTCTGGCTTCGCTAAACGGCTCGAATCTACCTGCAGGACAGATTTGGCAAATTGACACGATTACTCGCGAAACCACGCAGGGGATCGTTACAGGTATTCACGATTGCCCACGGTGTGGCTTGCACCGGCCAGCGGCCGAGCGCAGCTTTTCGTTGTTGCGCCGAGATTTAGCATATCTTTGGGGGCAGCCCACTGAGCGCGAATGAGGCTTCTGTTATGAAATCATCGGAGATTCTTCAAGAGCGACGACAGGCAGAGCGAACCAACAATTTGGGTTCGCGGCTGGTTCGTCCCCGTTTTCTGCGTGAACTAGTCATAGTTCCCTTTAACGAAGAAGTTATAATTGAAGGGACAGAGCGGATTCAGGCCATTGGAAACCCGATTCCGTCGACTACCTTGCCCGATTTGATTGACCTTCTTAACGGAGAGCGTACGGTAGATGAATTGAAATCTGCGTTGCCGGAAGTGCCTGAGGAAGATGTGCTGGAAGTTTTATCCTCACTGCACTGGTTTGGTTTGATCGAAGATTGCGGAACCAGTTCAGAATCAGGCCATTCGAATCCTGAAACGCTCGCTTTTTTGCGCCGCTACGTGGCGGTGACTGGCGCTAATCGTAGTGGGATCGAAGCTTATGAGCGGCTCAGGAATTCCGAGGTGCTGATCTTTGGCTGTGCTGATGATCTGGCCGATACCCGGCGATTGGCAGATCTGCTGACCAAAACAGGAGTGGGGAGCGTAGTGCCTCTTCGGCGAAGCTTGCCTTCCGCATGGCGGGCGCGATCGGTCTCCGCCATGCAATCAATGGCCATTTCAGTCTCCTTGAATGGTGAAGACTGTGACTGGCATGAAGCATTGGATGACTGGTGCTTAAAACATCGGTTGCCATGGCTCCGGGTTGTTCTCTCCAAGAAACATAATTATGCCGACCTTGGCCCTCTCTTCAATGCCGAACGGACACCCTGCTATCGTTGCCTGCAGCAGGTGCATTCTGTAACGCACCGTCCTGAACACACATGGAGCAGGAGTGAAGTGGATCCAGAGATAGACTACTGGACTGGGATGGCGGCGGTGGAGATCATTTATTTCCTGAGCCGCATTGGACCTCTGGCGACCGAGCGATTTGTCGAGCGCTACGATCTACAACAATACACGTCGCGACGGCTTCATCTTCTTCGCGTACCTGGCTGCCCGCGTTGCCGGCCGTTGCCGCAGGAATTACCGAACGCAGGAGATGCAATAGTCGCCATTCATTCCGCGATTGCGTTCGAAGATTACATCTCGCTAGCGTCCCGCCCGCGTACCCCTTCCGTAGTGCGGGAAGACTATGCTCGGCTCAACAAGTTTCTGCTTACGCAATTCAAACGCATGTCCAATTCCACGGTCTTTCAACTCCCACGAACATTGACCGGACTTGAACGGCCTGCGTTGGGCGGCGGAACTGAGCCTATGAAACCCCGCTGCACTATTTCCAGAGATGATCTATCCACCCTCCTGATGACTGCGGCGGGGCTTCGGTACGCAAGCGAACAGAAGGTGCAGCGATGGACGGCAACGGCTGGCAATCTTGGATCAGTTGAGCTCTTCGCCGTTGTTCGCGCAGTTGATGAAGTGGCCCCCGGCGTTTACTTCTATCAAGCCGAGAATCATTCCTTAGCGCTCTTTCAGCAGCGTGGCTCCGCGTGTCTTTTGGCGGACTTCATGAAACGTGCAGCCGTGATTGACAGAAAGGAGTTGCCTAACGTTCTGATCATTCTGACCGGTGCATATCATCGACTTGAACGGAAGTATGGCGAATTTGCCTACAAGCTGGTCAATTTGGATGCCGGAGTTGCCGTAAGTCAGTTACATTACGTCGCAAAAGGTCTGGGATATTCTTCCATAGCCGCGTTGCGCTGGGCTGATGATCTAATTGAGCAGCAGCTAAATCTCGATCCACCTCTTGAGCAGGTCACTGCCGTGGTGGCAATCTATGCCGCATCAGACAATGCAACCACAGCGGCATCGAACGGAACTAATTTCATTTCCGGATTCATGCCCACAGTTTCGGCTACGGCCTCGGATTTCTGTGAACTTGGCCTGCACGAAGTGGTTGAGCGGCTTTTCCAGGAGAGCCGGATGCGGGAACATCACCTGGATGCTCTTCCGCTGCAGTGCCCTCCGATGCCTCGCACCAAATCAGTCGCCCCTTCAGCACTCCTCCGCCTGCCGCCGCCCGGCTCCTGCGGCGAAATCAGTATCGCGGGCGTACTATCTGACCGAGTCACGGTGCGTCGTTACTCCGAGGACAGAATTTCACTCTACCAACTCGCCACCATTCTCGATTTTGCTCATCAGGGCGATCTGGAACATTGGAGAGAGCAGTGCCTCGCGCACCCTTTAACTTTCTACGTGCTGGCCTGGAACATAAAGCAATTTGAGCCTGGCATATACGCCTATGATGCCGAGGAGCATGGTTTGCTCCCGGTTGCTCCGGCACGTTCGCTTCGTGAAAGCTTTGATTTATTCGTGCAATCCGAATTTGCTTCGGCTGCTGCGGTTATCTGGATCACTGGAAATCTTGCGGCGGCTTGCGGGCGCCTCGGTTCTCTCGGGCACCGTTATCTTCTCTTGCGCGCGGGCTTTGCCGGCCATCGACTCTGGACCGCGGCAATGGCAATGGGACTCTCCGGCGGAATCACCGCAGGCGTCGTAAGCGGGGTTGCGCGCGAGCAGTTCGGAATAGATGGTTATCAGCAGGCGAGTTTGCTTGCATTTGCCACCGGTATTGGACTGGAACTTGAGGAACTGTCTGACACTGAGCCTGATGAGGTACCCGAATGATCGAGCATGCGAAAATCGAACAGGCGGAAGTCAGATTGGGCGAGCCAGGAATTTACGTTGACAATGACTTTTACTCTAAAGCAGAGATTCTCCGGGCTGAGTTTGAAAAAGCTATACTTGACGAAAGCAACCGAAACACAGGCATGACACCCCTCGGGTATGCCTATCACCACGAGACGTATCAGTTCCTCACTGCAAGCGCCGAGCGATGCTTCAGTAAAGAAGCGGTATCGGACCTGATTGAGACGCTGCAACAATGGGGAACCAATGTTATTGGCACATCGCATGTATCAACACCGCAGCTGCGTGTTTACATTCGTGGCTGTTCCCGAAAACTTATCCGGGACGATGTCGCTACACCCTGGCACTTCATACTGTCACTTACTCCAAACCGCCATCCTGACAAGGGCTGTCGGATTAAGTTTCTTCAGGGAAACCTTCAGGAAAACAGTCCCGGGTTCCGTCGAGTTTTGAGTTCATTTCCCATTTTCAACCAGCTGCTGGTCCATAGTACTCGTGAGCCATACAGTATTGAGAGAATACGAACGTCAATGAATCCGTTGAAAGGGATGGTTTTTCTGGATGGATATATGTGGTGATTCCGCCACGGGAGTATGCCGTTCTTTTGCGGCCTCCGGGAGGAGATCCAATGAACCTACGTAACCTGTTTGACTCGCCTGAATGGCACCCCTTCTATATAGATCTGCAGCGGCAAACGCTCTCCTTCGCCCAGCTTTCCCGGGAAGCCTATGTGGAATCCCTGTTTTTGGGCACTGAGTTTGCCTGGGGTCATGGCGATGATCTGTACGAAGTGCGGTTGGACGACGTTTTTCTAGCTGCCGCTACCGCGCCATCCGTCATCAAGCCCATACATTACGTTCTTCATACGGCATTTTGCTGTTCCACGCTGCTTGCGCGCTACTTCGAGCTTCTTCCCGAGTGCTTCGTAATGAAGGAGCCACAGCTCCTCGCAGAGCTAGGAATGCCGAATACCAGATGCGCCTCGCAATGGCCGGAGTTCTTCGCTCTTACCATTCGGTTGCTGTCGAGGACGTATCACACGCACCAACATCCCGTGATAAAAGCTAACGTACCTACTAACATTCTTGGCAGACAATTGCTTGCGCAAAATTCGAAAGCGACTGTCATTTTTTTGATCAACCCACTTAGAGACTTTCTCCTAGCGGCATTAAAGTCACGCCGCCGCAGGGGACAGATACGATATTGGAACCACTACACTGCTATGCAGGTGTCTGATCGCATTCCAGAACTCGCAACCGTAGAACCTGATGATCTGTCCGACGCGCAAGCGATTGCCTACTGGTGGCTGGTTAATCGGTTCATTTGCCAGGATCTATTGGAAAGTGAATACCGCTCTCGTGTATTGGTCGTTGATGGCACGGAATTGGCGGAAGCCCCGAAAAACACGCTGCGGCCGATCATGGCACATTGCGGGCTGTCGCTTGATGAAAGCGAATTGAACCGACTTGTGAATCATTCATTAGTCCATAAACATGCGAAGGATTTTTCGATGTTTTACGATGCAGAGTCGCGCCGTCAGGAAATGATGGAATTGGAGAGCCGCTTTGCAAAAGAAGCAGACAGAGCTATATTGTGGATGGTTTCACGCGGATTTGACCCCACTTCTAAGTTATTGGCACAGCCTGCCGCGCACGTATAGAGCATTTAATCTATTACACATTGCGCCGATAGCGGCTAGAGGTGAACCAAAGGACGTTTCAGACAAGATACTTGACTGTAGACGATTTTTTAGCAGGAAAAGCCTCCGGCTTTAATAAATCACAACAGCTTCCAACGAGTGGCTTGCACTAGGTTCAATATCAATCAGTTAGAAGCAACAAATTTCAACAGTTTGGGACCAGTGGTTTGCATTAATTGGCAGCGGAAGCTAATCGGGAAGAGCATCTTGCGGACATTCAGCCGACGGAGTACGGAATGGCCCTCCCTTGCTCCACCAGACGTGTTTGAACCGTATCAGCCCTGGCAGAAGTATCTGCTTGCTATGTATCAATAGTGAGCATAAGTCCGCTAGACGAGGGCTTAAGCTTCATCCCAGTTTCAGAATTAGGCAAACCGCCTGACTTCTCTTCGGGGTCCGCCCAACGTGGCGTAAAGTTCGTCCAGATTTTTTTTGCGCTGCTTCCATCTCCAGCATGGACAGCGACGAGCCTAGGACCGTTACTGCCGATCACCGGATCTTCTAAGTGCGGTTTCATCGCTGCTGAGCAATTTGGGTTGTGCGATGTATTTAAAGTTGATTTCACGGAAATTCACCGTACAATAATCGTACAATGAATTCGGGAATGCAGGGCTTCTAGGCATTCTGCGATTTACCGCGATCAATAACTTACCTGTTTTCATAGCGGGATAGCAGTACGATCCCGAATAGCTCCACCATTCCAACTCTCTGAAACACCCAAGTTTTGCGCAGTTTGATCGAAACGTACAATAATCGTACAGTGCCTCTGGAATGCCGCTCTGCAAGCCTGCTTTGGAGGCGCATGCTTAGGGTCTACACACGTCGCTACCCTATATAATTCGGATATGTCTCATTGGGTAACTACTCAT
>DASRCD010000782.1:0-2468 GCA_035653315.1 Candidatus Angelobacter sp. | reverse complement strand
GTTAGATAGAACATCAGAGTCACCAGGCATTTCCATATTTTTTAATAATTTGAGGTGTAAAGGCATGAAAGCACGTTTTTTGGCCTCGGCAGGGGCTGCAATCGTCTTATTTGCCATGGGCGCAATGGCGCAGGATAACGGAACTCCCAATGATCAAAGCCCAGTCCTGAAAACCCGTCCTCGCGATAGCAGCAGTGATCCTTTTCCTCCACAGGCTCCCGCTTATCCACCTCAAAACCCGAATTCGGCTCCGGCTGCGCCAGGTGGACCGCCCAATGCCGTTCCTGATGGCTCGCGGTTCATTGTGAAATTAAGGGATACGTTGGACACCAAAACCATGGACCAGGGCAAGCATTTCAAAGCCGAGCTTCGTGAAGACCTGATTACTCCCACCGGCTTGATCATTCCCAAAGGCCGAACCATCAAGGGTCATGTTGCGCAGTTTGAACGTGGCTTCACCGGGGCAAGGATTCAGATTGCGCTGGATGAAATTGAGACCCGCAAAGGCTGGGTGCCTTTGATTGCCACTGTCACCGGCGTTCCCGGCGATCCATCTATTAAATCTACCGGCGAAGAAGGCGAGCTTTACCGCAAAGGCCCGGACAAAAAGAAAGTGCTTGTAAACGCTGCCATTGGAGCCGGCGTGGGCGCTGCCAGTGGCGCGGCAGCAGCGGGCACAAAAGGAGCAGCCATGGGCGCGGTTGCCGGAGCCGGCCTGGGATCAGGCAGCAGCCTGCTCTTTAAAGGCAATGATATGAAACTGGAAAAAGGCACGCAATTAGAAGTTCGTCTCGACCGTGATTTGGTAATCCCAACTCACTAGTCAACACACAGCCGCAAACGGTAAGGCGATCAGAGCAGCCTTATTGTTTTGTGGCTTTTGTGTGTTTACTCTTTGTGCAAAGTTTCATCAAGAATTTGTACTCACCCCGCAACCAACCATAAAAACAGTGTTTAATACCTGTATGGCACAAAGCGCTCCAATCCGGCGCTCGCAAAACGATGGAAGCAGGTTCTGCGGTTTCATGCTCGCCATTGTGATTTTGCTCGTTCTGCTCTTGTGGTATTTCAAAGACCATCAATCTTCCACGCCCGTTCCATCGCACCAGCAAAGCCTTTTTGAGTAACTCAAAGCAATCTCAAAGCAATGTGCTGAAGATTTGCCCTTTTCCGGCTCGCCAGCTACACTCACCTGTCTTCCACCAGCACGTCTAAAAATTGCGTTGCTATTCCACAGCGGAGTGTGGCCTTATGCTGAATCGTCTTTCCTCTTTTTTAATAGCCGTAGCATTTCTCTTTTCTATCTGCGCTTTCAGCCAGCAGAGAAACCAGAGCGACCGGCCTCAGGCTCCCGCAACGCCACAAAATACTGATCAAGCCAAGCCCAATCCGCCGGCCGACGCGAAAAAAGATGCAGAGCAGCCGCCCATTGTGACGCATCATGAAATTCATGTTGGCGGCAAAACATTGCGCTACACGGCAACCACTGGCCTGATGCCGCTTAAAAATGCCGACACAGGCGAGGTGGAAGCGCACATCTTCTACATTGCCTATACGCTTGATGGTGAAAATACGGCGCACCGTCCGCTCACGTTCTCTTTCAACGGCGGCCCCGGATCGGCTTCCGTCTGGCTGCACATGGGCGCGATTGGTCCCAAGCGCGTACGCATGCAGCCCAACGGCATGATGCCTCCGCCGCCTTATCAACTCATCGATAACGAATACACATGGCTTGACCAGACGGATCTGGTTTTTATTGATCCGGTCGGCACTGGATACAGCCGCGCAGTGAAGCGTGACCAGACCAAAAACTTCCTTGGGCTGCGCAATGATATTGCTTCTGTCGGCGAGTTCATCCGGCTCTATCTCGGCCGCTCTGAGCGTTGGTCATCGCCGCTGTTTATGGTGGGCGAAAGCTACGGCACCACGCGCGCAGCCGGACTCTCCGGCTACCTGGTGGAACACGGCATCGCCTTCAACGGGATCATGCTGATTTCGAGCATCCTGAATTTTCAGACCACTGACAGTTCTCCGGGCAATGATCTGCCTTACATTCTCTTTCTGCCAACCTATGCCTCCGCCGCCTGGTATCACAAAAAGCTTGCTCCGGAATATCAGCAGAACTTTGATAAGTTGCGCGCAGAAGTCGAGCAGTGGGCATCTGGCCCGTACGCTGACGCGCTGGTGAAGGGCGATCGCCTCACGCCGCAAGAGCGGCAGGACGTGATTGACCATCTGTCCCGCTATACCGGCCTGAGCAAAACGTATATTGACGAATGCAATTTACGCGTGGACGAGCAGCACTTCACCCGGGAACTGCTGCGAGATAAGCATGAAACCATCGGCCGCCTCGATAGCCGCTTTACCGGCACGTCGCGCTCTGACGTTGAAGAAACGCAAGACTATGACCCAAGCATGAGCGCCATCCGCCCGCCTTACACAGCAATGTTCAATCAGTATGTGCGCAG
>DASRCD010000781.1:0-6912 GCA_035653315.1 Candidatus Angelobacter sp. | reverse complement strand
GATCGTTGAATTTGTCATCCCCAACTCTGCTTATTCGGCTGGAACTGTACTCGTAATGTCAGGCGATGCAATTCACATGGACTACTATTCGCGCTTGGGGCCGATTGATCCCCAAATCGATAGTCCCAGAGGTCTTCCAGTTTCCGCTCTGGGCCACCTGGAAAAATACAACGCCCTTCTTGAGAAGGCCCAAGACGGCACGATTACTCCTGCCGAAGTGCAATTATTGATTGAGGGTTTTGACCAAGGTGAGTTATACCACTATGAACAGCAAAGGGACTTGTCGATACAGGTCTTGCAAGACTGGCTGGTCAAATACAAGTTTAAGAACTGGAAGGAAACGGAAACCCAAAAACTTCCAGTAACCGAACAACTAAAAAAGGAACGGGCCGAATCCATTGGAAAGACGCTGAATGACACAGAAAAGTGGCATTCACATGGATACGGAATATCGATGGATGTGTTGCGGAATGACCTAAAGCTTGTGATCGATGATTTTGGTGCAAACAAGGAAATGTCATCGGCAATTAGGATTTATCACGATCTGCTGTCTGATTACATGGTTAAACGCGATAACAGAGGGGTCGTACACATTTGTGGGCAATACCGCCCGTTCTTCACGTAAGAAAAGGGGAGATTATGCCGCGCCAAGTGAGCCTCAAGGAGATAGCTGAGAAAAACCCAAATTTTGATTCGGAAAAACTGGAGGAGCTGCGCAAGTTCAGAGAACGTCTGTCTGAATACCGCACAAACCATAAGCGTTACAAAGGTGCTTCCCCTGTAACGAGTAAACGGGCACAACTTATCGATGACAAGGCAAACGATTCTCGTTTAGTTAAGCTCCAGAGAAATCGATAAATTTTCTACTTGACTTCTTGACCGCTCAAGCATATTCTTTTGTCTATGAATTGCTTGAGCGTGTCATGCCGTGTCCAAGTGGTAGCCGCTTTAGTTGAAGGAAGTTCGGTCAATTCTGTATCCCGCATGACCGGAATAACAAAACGTGCAATTCTGCGTCTTCTCGCTGAAATGGGCTGCGCCTGTGCTGAGTATCACAACAAAGCAGTCCGCAACCTGCAAGTTCGCCGCGTCCAGTGCGACGAAATCTGGACATTCGTTTACGCCAAACAAAAAAACGTCACACTAGAACAAATGGCCAAAGGTGCTGGTGATTGCTGGACGTGGACTGGCATTGATGCCGATTCAAAACTGATAATTTCCTACATGCTTGGCAATCGTGGCGCATCAACAGCCAACGCTTTTATGCAAGACCTCGCCAGCCGGATCGCTACAAAAATTCAGCTCACTACAGATGGTCACAGAGTTTATGCAGATGCCGTGGAAAGGGCCTTTGGTGGCGATATTGACTACGCGATGCTGGTCAAACTATATGGCACCTCTGGCGAGTCCACAGAGAGCCGCTACAGCCCTGCTACATGCATTGGTTGCCGTACTGGAGTCCTGAGCGGTGACCCTGACCCGAATCACATCAGCACCTCTTATGTTGAACGCCAGAATTTAAGCATGAGAATGGGGATGCGTCGTTTCACTCGCCTGACCAATGGCTTCAGCAAGAAAGTTGAAAATCACGGTCACATGGTTGCGCTGTATTTCATGCACTACAATTTTTGCCGCGTTCATAAGACCCTGCGCATCACGCCAGCAATGCAAGCGGGATTGACTGACCACGTTTGGAGCATCGGGGAACTTTGCAGTCTGATGCAGCCCAAGAAGAGCACCCTAGCGGTTACACGCAAAGCTACAGAGAAAAGCATGATCCTCAAGGCGCTTGAGAAATTTCAGAATCCTTATTCTGTGCCTGTGGAAAACTAAAAGACCCCACTACCCATTTATATATTGAACCCGGATCGGTGGCGGCGTCCGGTGTACGTTACAAGTTTGACACTGCAACGGCCGTGCGGGATACATGGTCTGCAGGCGATCAGTTGCTGGTTAAGTCACTTTTGGACAGGGATTTTCTTAAGCATATGGTTGGCGCCAGGAACATGAAGATTGAATTCACGCCGCTTGGAAAAGAGCCGCAAATCGCCTCTTTTGATATGGGAAACTTCAAACAGCTCGTTGAAAACGAAAAAGGCTGTAATTTCGTGAAAAAAGCCTGGGCGTTTTAACTTCTCCGCATCCACTTTCTATAAACATGGCAGCTCTTCGGGGCTGCTTTTTTATTGTCGCTTTTCTTAAACGAACTCCGGAGAGTATTCCTGCCATGCCAGATAATGAGATTCCAATAAAAATTACCGGCGACTCCAGCAGCCTCAAACAAGCCACGGACGATGCGAAAAGACTGTGCCGATTTCAATATGGGTTATCCCTGCTTCGGAAAGTCTGCTTGCAATGGAAGCATTCAGCCAGAAAAGGTCATGATAGCGGGCATGTATTGCGAAGGCGACGTGGCTTAACTTTCCTTAGACAGGCTACAGGCTGCTTTTATCTTTAAATCTGTCCAGTCTAGCGGTTGCAAAATTCAAGAATCGAGTAAAACATGGCTGATACCTTTAGCTTCAATCTACAGGCAGATAATTCAGGCGCAGAAGAAGCGCTCAAACAACTCAAACAGGGACTTGATGTAGGAAAGGAATCCGCTGAGGCCCTGGGTCATGTCCTTGATGGTGATCTTACAGAAGCTTTCAAGTCTCTCGATGAGCTGGGCAAAACGCTCGGCATTACCCTCGACTTGGCCTTCAGCCCGCTTGAGATCATCGCTTTTCTCAAAGTGATCGCAGATGTTACAGACAAGCTCAGCACCCTGATTGGTGACACTTTCATTTATACGGACGAGCAAAAGGCTTTGGATGCTCAGATCCGGTCATCAAACCAGGTCATCGCTGGTTATGCTGCTCAGATAAAGCAGTTGGACGATGTATATGCAAAGATGGGTAAAACGGCTTCGCAGCAGACTGCCATTGACATTGGAAAGCTTCAGGTTCAATTGAACGCCGCAAGTGAGGCAGTCCGCACTTTGACAGGAGATGTCGCAGAGGCTAAAGAAAAAGCCGCTGATCCAAATAACTTTAATGCGCTCGGGAATGCGAAGGCTCTTCCTGGCTTGCAAGATCAGTTGGGGAAAGCACAGCAACTGTATCAGTTGCTTTTCGACCAGCTGCGGAACCTCACGGCGACTTTCAAGGAACAACAGAATGCGGAATTCCTGGCAATGGCCCAAGCTGAAATTTCGGGCCGGTTGCAGGTTCAGGAAGCTTCTGTGAATACGGAAAAAGCAAAATGGGACCGTATCAAAGAGCTGACGCATACCACAGCTGATGAGAATCTCTCGATTGAGACCGGCTTTGAGAATCGCCTATATCAAGTCAAACGTGAAGCGTTGAGCGAGCGTCTTCAACTGATGAGACTAGATCCTGATCGCAATGCCGCAGAGATCATTACTCTCAGCCGGGAGATTGAAGCTCTGGCAAAAGACCATGAGGCTGCACTCACGCGAATCAAAATTGAAGGAGACAACGCCCGCAAAAAAGAACAGGACAGCCAGCAGGCAGCACTAGGGAATGAAATCCAGGGGATCATTAGCGCTGCCAAAGCGGAAAACGATGCCATTCTTAAGGCCAACAATGAGCAACTCCAGGTTTGGGACGAAGGTTACAAGGGCCAGATTCAAGCTGCAAAAATTGCCAGCGAAACCAGAATCCAGTTGATCACGCAAGATTTCGAAAAAGGCAAGATCAACCAGCAGCAGGAAATTGCCCTGATTGCCAAAGCAAAACAGGATGAACTGCAGCTGGAAATCTTCTACCAGCAGCAGCGCCAGGCCCTGTGGGACAAAGACCCTAAAAAAGTCCAGGAAATCCAGAATGAGATCAACAAAATCAAGGCCCAAAGTGAATTGGTGGCCGCCAAAGCGCAAACCGACAGCCTGAAACTGCAGGAAAAAAATCTTGACCAGTTTTTTTCCAAGGTCAAGAGCGCCATGGATCAATCCATTAAAGGATTTATTACGGGCACAGAAAGCTTTGGCAAAGCGTGGCAAAACTTGTGGTCAGGCATGGTGGTCTCCATGGCAGAAAAGCTGGCAGACATGCTGCTCAAGTGGATTGAGCATCACGTGGCCCTGCTGGTCATTCACACCACCGAAAAGGAAAATGAAGTTGCGGTTGAAGCCGCTGCTTCAACCCAATCCAAGAGCATCAGCCTGGCGGATTCACTTGCCAAGATCCATCATTCAGCCGCTTCAGCAGCAGGACGGGTCTATGACGCTGAAGCCTATCTAGGGCCGGTCATCGCCGGACTGCTGGCGGCCGGGACCTATACCGCTGTTCTGGGGTTTGGCGCCATGGCTTCCGCCGAAGGCGGCCAATATTACGTTCCCAACAATCAGCTCACCATGCTCCATCCTCAGGAGATGGTCTTGCCGGCAGGGATCGCCAATCAGATGCGGAGCGTGATTGGCGGTGGTGGCGCCGGAGCAGGCGGGGTTACTGTCGTAGTCAATCATTCAGTCAGCGCCGTCGATGCGTCTTCTTTCCAGGGCCATATCCGGAGGCACAGCAACATGATCGCCAATGAGGTTACGCGTGCACTGAAGCGGAAGGGGGTAAAGCCATGAGCAATATTCTTTTTCCTAAAATTCGCGGGCTATCCTGGAACATCACCAAAGTTCCGACCTTTTCCACCGAGATTCAGCAATCTCTTGCCGGGCGTGAGGTGCGCATCCAGAATTTCCAGAATCCCATCTGGGAGTTCACGCTAATTTATGAATACCTGCTGAATGATCCCAAATTTCGCGACGAAAATGAACAAACGCCGCTGGAGACCCTGGCAGGATTTTTCCTCGCCCGGGGCGGACAGTTTGATGACTTCCTGCTGAATGAAAGTGATCTTACCGGCAGGCTCGAAGATTCTGTTTACTCTGGCCAGCCAATCGGCGTAGGCGACGGAACAACAAACTCCTTTCAGATCGTTCGCAACTTCGGCGGTTTCCTCGAAGCAGTCCAGGAACCTATGAACCAGACCGCATCGGTATCTCTCAATGGCATAAACAAAATTCAGGGCACGGATTACACAATCGCAAATGGCATTGTAACTTTTGCCACCCCGCCCGGCGTTGGAGTAAACATTACCGCGGACTTCACCATGCTTTACCGCGTCCGCTTTGACGTTGGCGATTCACGCAGCGGCAAGGAAGGGCTTGAATTCAACAATTTTTACTACAACCTCTATGAATGCAAGGAAGTGCAGCTCATTTCGGTGCGCAAATAGCTTCTGGCAATGGGGGCTGGGATACCCGACCTACGATCCTACTTGTGCGTCCTGGGTATTGTGAATCCTGCAACACAAGTGAAATTGTTTTATTCACAACAACCGCTACTCTAGTGTAAGATGCTGGCCTTTGGAGGGAAGATCATGGATGTAATCATTGAACTCTTGGGCCTGCTGATTGGGATTATTATCCTCTTCGCCTTGTTGCGATTATTTCGTATTTCAAATGATCTTAAGGCCATTCGGGAACATATTTGCAACAAAGAAAATGCTGATGACAATTACGCCTCGGCAGCTAAAATCGGCAGCGGTCCACTGGGATTATGAAGCGAGGGGAGTTGCTAATAGCCCTGGTAAATGATGGCGGCATAAGTAATGCAAGCGCTTCAACCAGCTAACCTTGCAAGCCCCAAACTGCAGAATCTTTCCTTGTCTGAAAAGCCGAATTGGGAATAAAAGTTGAGCAATATTCAGAACTGAGCAGCCTTACGGGCTGCTTTTTATTTTCTCTTTATTAACACCTACTCGCCCTCACATTGTCCTTGTTTCCTTGCTACCAAAATATGGGCGTGTTGTGAAGATTAAAAGCTAAGGCTATTTTATGAAAACACCCACCAATATCGGCGGCAACAATCTGGTCACCTGGCTCCAGACTGCAACAGAAATCCGCATGGCGGACCTGTACACCATCACTCTCAAGAGCGGGACCGCTTCGATTTGTGAGACCTAAACCACACCCTCAAAAGCTCCTAGTATCTTCAAATAATGATCACTAGATCCACATTTTGGATACGCCGCAGAACGCAACAGAATGGGGCCTTAGGCACTTAGTTCCCTCTACATTTTGGGGCTTCCATTGATTAGAAATTTCACATATTCTAGGCGAATAAAAAGAGATACCGAACCGGATGATTTGGGTATCGCTGGAATATTTTATGCATAAATAGGCTTGTTCGGATTTGCAATGTCAAGTCAACTACGGCGGATCGAGACGATCGATCAAGAGATTTAAAGGCTCGTTCCGCAGAATTTCTTTGTTCATTTATATGGAAGTTGATTAGCACATGGCATTTGGAACACGTTGTAGACGTTTAATGCAATGCTTGCGCTAAGCGGTTCGTCGACTCGTCTGCTTATCCATCATCCATAATTTCATCATCCAATAAGCTGCAGAGTTGACCAGCAAATGGATGAGCGATGTTTACGAGTTAAACAAACATATTTATACAAACAAATATTGATAGAACTAGGACCCCATCGGAAAAGGGCATGACCATGAATACATTGAAGAAAAACCCGGCAAGCGTTAAAGCAAATCGGAATCAGGCGATACCATCTGCGTTCCCGGGATCGGCGTTCAACCTGGATGACGTGCGCCGATTTGTCGCGGAGTTGGAAGTGCCTTTCTCTCCATCACTGATTGAGTGGCGCGTAATGACTCTTTCTGATGATGGAACCCGGGGGCAGATTGTTCCCTATGCGGACCAGCGTGCATACACGGACCGCCTGAATGAGATTTTTACGCCTGCAGGATGGACCAGGAAATACGCCGTTACAACCAGCGCCAACTTTGAGCGGGAAGAGGACAAAAAACTGGTGGCAAAGGTTTTTGTCACTTGTGATTTGACCATTCACGGAATTGGTTCGCATTCCGCTACTGGAGAAGAATGGGCGGATAAT
>DASRCD010000780.1:0-6635 GCA_035653315.1 Candidatus Angelobacter sp. | reverse complement strand
TGGAAAAAGGGCCGCTTGTACGCGTTCCGCTGGTGCGAATTCACGACGACGATTATGTAATGGTCGGCGTGCTGCACCACATTGTTACGGACTGGTGGTCTTATTACGTTTTTTATAGTGAATTGCTTGGTCTGTATCACGCCTTTTCTCAGGGACTGCCAAATCCTCTGAGCGAACTGCCAATTCAATACGCAGATTGGGCCGCCTGGAGAGATCAGTGGGAACAGACAGAAGACTTTCGCACGAAAGAAAAGTATTGGCTGGAAAAACTTCAAGGTGTTCCACACGTACTGGAAATTCCCGCGGACCGGCCCCGCCCTTCAGTGCAATCCCATGGTGGCGCGCGCCTCGCGTTCGATGTTCCTCTGGACACTTTGCGCCGCCTGCGCGTCATGAACCGCCAGGCAGGCACTTCTTCTTTCATGACGTTGCTTGCCGCCCTGAATGTCTTTCTCTGGCGCTATACCGGGCAGGAAGATTTTGTTGTGGGCACGCCGGTCTCTGCTGATCGCGACTCGGCGGAAACCTCCAATCTGATTGGATACATGCTCAACACGCTGGTATTGCGGGCCGATCTCTCCGGCAATCCTGATTTCCTTGAGGTTCTCAAGCGCGTGCGCGATACCAGTCTTGGAGCGTTCGCGAACAAGGAATATCCATTCCGGCATCTGGTGGACCGGCTGAAAGTTGAACGCGACATGAGCCGTATGCCGCTTTATCAGGTGGAGTATCTCTATATCAGCACGGAAAGCCCCATGCAGCAAACTCCGGGCATGCAGGGTGAAATTGGGCTACCTGGTTTTGAATTCACCGTATTCGGAATTGATCGCAAAACCTCTCCCGTTGACCTGCAAATTACTTTTGGCGAATCTCCAGACGTGCTCAGCCTCATGTTTGAGTACAACACTGATATTTTTGAGGCCGCGACCGTCAATCGTCTGGCGCATAATCTCATGTCTTTGCTGCACACGGTACTGAGCGAACCTGATCGCCCGATCGCGTCGATTCCACTCCTTAATCAGGAAGAACGGCAGCACGCTCTGGAAGACTTTAATCCCCAGCCTCGTCTCACCGAGTGGAGTGATATCACCGAATTGTTTGAAGCGCAGGTTGCTCGCACGCCTGTCGCCACGGCTCTCACGTACGGTGAGCAGTCGCACACCTTCGCTGAATTGAATGAGCAAGCCAATCGTCTGGCGCGTTATCTCATGGCACAAGGGGCGGGTCCTGAAAAAGTGGTGGCAATCTGCATGGACCGAAGCGCGGAAATGCTCACGGCGATGCTGGCTGTGCTGAAGTCTGGCGCTGCATACCTGCCACTTGATCCATCATTCCCTGAGGACCGGCTTGCCTACATGCTGGCCGATGCCGCTCCTCTGGCGGTAGTCACAACGCAGGGACTGGCGCAGCGTCTGCCACAAACGCTTAAGCAAATACATCTGGATGACTCCACAGTTCTCGCGGAACTGCGGGAAATGGCTGAATCAAACATCAGCTCTATGGATCGCAGGCATTCATTAGCTCCATCCCACCCTGCTTACCTTATCTATACTTCAGGGTCAACCGGCAAACCCAAAGGAGTCATGGTATCGCGCGCGGCTCTCTCGGTTTTCCTTGCGGGTGTCAGCGAGCATGTATCGTTTCATGCCGGAGCTTCGCATCTGGCCCTGACCACCATTAGTTTTGATATTTCGATTATGGAGTTGTTCCTTCCGCTGTGCCGGGGGACGCGCGTGGTGCTGGCCTCGAAAGAGGAAGCTCGCGACGCCGCAAAACTCTGCCGCTTGATCATCTCCTCCGGCGCGGATTCCATGCAGGCCACACCCAGCCACTGGGAAATGGTGCTGCGCGAAGATCCTGCATGCCTGCGCAATCTAAAAATACTGAGCGGCGGAGAAGCTCTTTCGCGTCCGCTCGCGCGTGAACTTTTTCACGCAACCACGCGAGGGGTATTCAATCTTTACGGTCCAACTGAAGCAACGGTCTGGTCCAACATACACAAATTAAGCGCGGCGGATGTTTCTGAAACAGCCTCTGCAATCGTTACGATTGGAAAACCTCTCCCTGGCTATCGGCTGTATGTGCTTGATCACTGTCTTGAGCCGCGTCCTGCCGGCATTGCCGGTGACCTCTATATTGCGGGTGAAGCTCTTGCGCGTGGCTATCTGGATAGGCCGGCTCTTACGGCTGAACGTTTTCTTGCTGATCCATTTGCCGGGGCTGGCGTGCGCATGTATCGCACTGGCGATGTGGCTCGCTGGCATGAGAATGGCACGCTTGAATTCCTTGGCCGCGGCGACCAGCAGATCAAGCTGCGCGGATTTCGTATCGAGTTAGGCGAGATTGAAGCGGCATTGAAATCTATCCCTGAAATTACTCACGCTGCCGTAATCGTGCGTGAGGATGGTGTCTCAGGCAAGCAGTTAGTTGCCTATCTTGTTTCCAGCAGCAAAGAGCCAGTGGATACCGCCAAACTGCGGAGTAACTTGGCGCTGCGTTTACCGGACTACATGGTGCCTACGGCGTTTGTGTTTTTACCCGCACTGCCGCTCACGCCCAACGGAAAATTGGATCGCCGTGCACTGCCGGCCCCCGAACGGCAACTGGAAAGTTACCGTGCTCCCCGTACGCCGGATGAAGAAATGCTCTGCGGCATCTTTGCCGATGTGCTTTCTCTGGATCGTATTGGCATTGATGACAATTTCTTTTCGCTCGGCGGACATTCGCTTACCGCAACAAGATTGGTTAGCCAGATTCGCGCGACGCTGGAAGTCGATCTCCCTTTAAAACTATTGTTTGAAGCTCCCAGCGTGGGCCAGCTTGCTCCTCATCTGCGTGGCGCTCGGATGACCCGCATTCCGTTGGCGCCGCAGCCCAGGCCTGAACGGCTTCCTTTATCCAATTCGCAACAACGTCTCTGGTTTATCGATCAACTGGAAGGATCAAGCGCGCAATACAACCTGCCGGAAGCGTTGCGCCTGCGCGGTGAGTTGGATCTTGCGGCATTGCGGCGGTCAATTCAATCTGTTGTGGACAGGCATGAGACTCTCCGAACTCATTTTGCCTATGCGGGTGGCGCTCCTTTCCAGATTATCGATCCCCAGTTAAAGATAGCCCTGCCAGTTGAAGACATCAGCGCGTTATCGGATGGAGAGCAACAGGCATCCGTGCTTGCTGCCCTGAATCAGGAATTTGAACGTCCCTTTGATTTATCCAAAGGCCCGCTTTTTCGCATGCGGCTGTTCAAGTTAGGTGAGCATGACCATGTTTTTCTGCGCACGCTGCACCATATCATCTCTGACGGTTGGTCGCAGGCGGTTTTCAATAACGAGTTCATGCAGTTATATGAGGCCTTTCGGCATGGGAAGCCAGATCCATTACCTGCGCTCGCTGTCCAATACGTTGACTATGCCATCTGGCAGCGGCTCTGGCTTACGGAAGAAAAAGTCACAAGCGATCTTGAGTATTGGAAGAAGCAGCTTGTCGGTATTCCTGAACAATTGGAATTGCCAAAAGACCGTCCTCGACAGGCACGCCGCACCTATGTGGCGGATGTCTTCAGCATTACCGTACCCGCCAACGTCCTTGCAGGTTTGAAGCAGGTAGGCCAGGCCAATGATGCCACTCTGTATATGGTTTTGCTCTCTGCCTTTGCGCTGCTGCTCCAGCGCTATAGCGGACAAAATGACATTGTGGTTGGCTCGCCGATTGCCAATCGCCAGGATTCGCAGCTTGAAAATCTGATTGGCTTCTTTGTTAATTCACTCATCATGCGTGTGCGCCCGGGGATTGAGCAAGGTTTCCCGCAGTTGCTGGCTTCTGTGCGGAATGTAGCGCTGGAAGCTTACCAGCATCAGGACCTTCCGTTTGAGCGGCTGGTAGAAGAGCTTTCACCTGAGAGGCGGTTAAATGCCGCGCCCATCTTCCAGGTGATATTCGCTCTGCAAAATGCGCCTATGGCCGTGGAGCAATTCAAAGATTTGCAGGTGGAAGCGGTGGCAGCGGATGATCCTCGTGTCCGTATAGATCTTGAAGTACACGCCGTGGAGCACGATGCCGTTCTTGATCTGCATTGGTTGTACAGCCGCGATCTTTTTGATCCCTGGCGCATGGAGCAAATGGCAGCCCACTATCTGCGCCTGCTCCAGGCCATCGTAGCTGATCCACGGCGACAGATTGAAGATTTTGAATTGCTCTCAAACACAGAGCTTTCACGGATCACCCAAGAATGGAACCAGACCGGCCGCGAAATCCCTGACGTTACCCTGACGCAGTTGTTTGAAAGCCAGGTGGAGCAAACGCCTGACGGAACGGCTTTGATTTTTGGCGATGAAACTTTGAGTTATCGTGAGCTGAATGCGCATGCCAATCGTCTGGCTCACCTGCTCATTTACTTAGGAATAGGCCCGGAAAACTTCATAGCCTTGGGCGTGCCCCGCTCCATTGACATGCTGGTTGCTCTTGTAGCTGTGCTGAAAGCGGGGGCTGCTTATCTTCCAATTGATCCTTCGTATCCAGCGGAACGAATCCAGGTCATGCTCAATGACGCGTGCCCACGCTGCATTATCACCACGGTGGAGCTGGCCCCAAAATTTTCTGGTGGGTTCCACATTCTGCGGCTGGACGATCCAGACTTTGCAAAATCTCTGCTTGCACAACCTGATCACAATCCGGTGAATAGTGAACGCACGGTTGCTCTTCGTCCATCCAATCCCGCCTATGTGATTTTCACCTCCGGCTCTACTGGAGTGCCCAAAGGCGTGGTGGTGACCCATGCAGGCTTGCCATCAATTGCGCAAACACGGCAGGAAAAACTGGCCCTGACGCCTGCCTCTCGCGTGCTGCAATTCTCGTCGCTCAGCTTTGACGTTTCCGTGGTTGAAATCATCATGGCATTCACCACAGGCGCAGCTCTCGTGCTCCTGCGCGATGATCAGAGAAGCGGAGCTCCGTTGCGCGAGGCATTAATTCGCCACGGCGTAACCCATGCGTCTCTTCCACCGGTGGTGTTACCTACTCTGGATTTGGAAGAAGAGTTGCCGCTCACGCACCTTGTGGTTGGCAGCGAGGCTTTGTCCGCGGACTTGGTGGAAAAATGGTCTCGCGGCCGGATTCTGATCCACGCTTACGGTCCAACGGAGACAAGCATTGTTTCCACGATGAGTGCGCCGCTCTCGGGCCGCCAGCAGCCTCCCATTGGTAAGCCGATCATTAATACCCGCGTTTATGTGCTGGATGAGCGCCTGCGACCCGTTGCCGCGGGAGTGCCGGGCGAACTCTATATTGCCGGCGCGGGGCTCGCACGCGGATATCTCAATCGTCCCGGCATCACGGCTGATCGTTTTCTGGCAGATCCGCATGGGAATCCCGGTGACAGGATGTATCGCACGGGTGACCTGGTTCGTTGGCGCGTGGATGGCGACCTGGAATTTATTGGTCGTACAGATCAGCAGGTAAAAATTCGGGGCTTCCGCGTTGAACTTGGCGAAATTGAATCTATCCTGGCGCAACACCCAAGAGTGCGTGAGGCATTAGTGATTGCCCGCGAAGATTGTGCCAGTGAGAAACAACTTCTGGGCTACGTGATTGCAAAGCCACCCAGTGAACGCCAGGCGGATACAGAAATCGGCCAGATTAATCGCTGGCAGCAGGTATATGACTCTTATCGCCAGAGCGCGGCTAATAGCGAAGATACAAAATTCGCCGGATGGAACAGCAGCTACACCGGTGATCCCATTCCTGCCGAAGAAATGCAGATATGGGTAGATGAAACAGTGGCCCGCATCATGGAGTTGCATCCGCGCCGTGTGCTGGAAATTGGCTGCGGTACAGGATTACTTCTTACACAAGTAGCGCCCCACTCTGAAAGCTATACCGGCCTGGATTTCTCGGCGGCTGCGCTCGCGCAGCTTCAACGCCGCATAGACCAGCAAGAAAATCTCAAGCATGTCATATTGCGGCAGGGCCTTGCCCACGAGTTGGGATTCGTTGCTGATAACAGTCTTGACCTGGTGGTAATCAACTCCGTGGTGCAATATTTCCCGAGTACGGATTACCTCTTGCAGGTATTGGAGCAGGCAGTAAGAGTGACTGCGCCAGGTGGACATATCTTTATTGGCGACGTGAGAAGCCTGCCGCTCTTGCGCGCATATCATGCATCTGTCCAGCTCTACAACGCTGCACCAGAAATATCGCTGGAAGATTTGCGCCAGAAAGTAAGAAAGCAGGAACGCCAGGAAGAGGAATTGGTTCTGGACCCTGCACTCTTTCATGAAATCGCGGACCGGTGGCCCAAAGTCGGACGGGCCAGTGCCAGTCCTAAAGCCGGAGCTTATGATAACGAGCTAAGTCGCTTCCGCTATGACGTGGCCTTGAAGATTGGAAACAAAGAATCTATCAGTGAGCCCAACCAGTGGCTGGTTTGGGACCATGAGGGAATCTGGCGAGGGCAACTGAAAAGCATTCTGCAACAAAATTCTGCCGCCTCAGTGGGAGTCCGTGAAATACCAGATAGCCGGGTTGCGCCATCCGTGGCAGCACTGCAACTCCTTGAGAGCCAGAATTCTAATGGCACTGCAGCGGAGATTCTTGCCGCTTCCGCCAAAGCCCATGGCGAAGATCCCAACCTGATCCTG
>DASRCD010000779.1:0-3711 GCA_035653315.1 Candidatus Angelobacter sp. | reverse complement strand
CCCATGAGCACAGTGCGCACATCCAAGTCTTTCACCACCATTTCCTGATAGATCGCAGGAGCATAAGTCAAAACTTCGTCGGGAGGAAGCTGGTCGCGATGCAGCTCGAATGTTTCCGTGATGGCAATGGTTTTTACATTTTCCTTCTGCCAGACGTGCGGCGTAAACCCCTTGCAAATGGTCCGCATGTCTTTGCGCTCCAGAAATTTCTTTACGCTTTCGGGCTCATTCGACATCAGCGTGGCGGGTGTTTTAAGCCCGCATTGGCGGGCCAGCCTGAGTTGCACCGATTTATGGATCATCACGCGCGCGGCAGAATATTTATTGATGCACCACACCGGCAGGGTTTCAAGAAAGTATGCAATGCAATGATAAAAAGCGCGATATTCAAATGTCGCAAATTTTTTGTCCGGCTCTGCGGTGTTGGGATTGGTCACCGGAGGCTCCGGCCGGCGAATCCAAACCACGTCCCCCGGGTCCACCCTATGTCTGCCAATCGTCAGGGTATCGTCATCTGTCATTAGCAGAGAAGATTGTGTTTCTTCGTTCCAGCCAAGGCCAGCCCAGCAAGCCACTTGATAGCCCGCTTTTTCCAGGGCCCATTTAACGGGTGCAGTGTGATTATCATCTTCAGGCGCCAGAACTACCAATTTCATAGCATCATCTCCATAGGTGTGGTCAACAGTGTGAGTAGAACCGGAAGTAAGGCGGAGACGTCCTAAGGACGCCCCCGCCGTTAACTAGCATTCACCGATTGAAGCGTCTCCGTCCTTGCTGCGTAGCTGAGGATCGAAGGTGCAGGCTGTTAGAGTGTGAACTCCGCCGGTAACGCGGTCAATTTCTTCCGCGGTCAAAATGCGGGCGCCATTGCGTACGAGTACTCTGTTCTGGTCTTTCATGTCTTGCTCCTTTTCGTTTTTTTCTGTTGCTAAATACGGAAAACCGCAGCAAGGGACAGATGCCTGTTTCAGGCAGCCTGCCCGGCTATTTACATAAATTGGACGCTGAGATCGGAGTCGCCGCAGCCGTCGCCATCGCCGGCGCCGGTGTGGGTAGCGGTTGCTGTAGCAGCTGTGCAGACATTTGTGTGAGCCGCTGCGCTGACTATATTAATCTCTTCCACTGTCAGTTCGCGGGCGCCGTTGCGTACCAATACTCTGTTATTTTCCAGCTTCGACATGTTTTTCTCCTTTGAATTTTGGTTCACTCGATAATCTGCTGAAATTTCCAGCAGAAACTTTTCCTGAGCGCGTAAGGGTGATAACGCGGTCGGCAATCTCGATGGTATCGGGACGGTGGGCTGCGAAGACGCGTGTCATGTGCAGCTCAGCCAGCATAGCGGCAATACGCTGTTCCGTAGGAACGTCCAGATGGCTTGTGGCTTCGTCCAGAATGAGGATGGAAGGCCGCTGGTAAAGGGCACGCGCCAGCAAAAGGCGCTGCTGCTGGCCGCCGGAAAGCGCTGAGCCCATATCGCCAACCAGGGTGTTGTAACCCATGTGCATGGCGCGGATTTCTTCATCCAGGCAGGCAAGCCGCGCACACTCTTCCACGCGGGCCAGATCAGCGCTATCAGAAGCAAAAGCAATGTTGTCAGTGATTGTTCCGGCAAAAAGGGAATCATCCTGCAGGACGAATCCCACATTTCCGCGAACTGAGGCCCGGCCTTCACGGACTGAATGCCCGTTGATGATCACGTCTCCGGATTGCGGTTGCAGCAGGCCGGCCATAAGCTTAAGCAGAGTGGATTTGCCCGCGCCGGATGGCCCGACAATGGCGACGCATTCGCCTGGTTCAATACGGAAGGAAACATCTTCCAGCAGCCATGGCTCGGTATCGGAATAGCGGAAAAAGAGGTTGCTGACTTCAATGGAGGCATCTTTACCGAAGGCCGGAGCGGCTTCAATCCCGCTGGGCTCCGGCTTTTCCATGGCTACATCCGCCAGCCGCTGGACCTGCAGTGAAAGCATGCGGAACTCAAAGAAGCGGTCCACCAGATTAGTGATTCGCGCCTTGAATTGCTCCTGGTAAGCCACAAATGCGAACAGCATACCGACGCTGAAACGTCCGGCTAGAACCAGAGTTGCGCCCAGCCAGACAATCGCCACGGATTGCAAGCCAAAGATCAAAACGTTGGCTGCCTTGAAAAGCAGTGTGAGTTTTTCCGTGGCCACCTGTGCATTGGTGGAATCAGCCAGCAGGTTCATCCAGCGGGTCTTGCGGGTATCTTCACGGCCAAGAACCTTGATGGTGCGGATGCCGCGCAGCGTTTCAATCATGAAGCCTTGTTGCCGGGCCAGGGTGATGATCTGCTCTTCCATGCTGCTGCGTAGAGGCAGATAAGAAAAATTGCGCAATGCCACATAGAGCAGGACGCTGGCCACCACCACCATCGCCAACTTCAGGCTATAGAGAAATATTACAGCCAGTATGAAGATAGAGATCAATCCATCAAGTACTGCTTCAATAAAATTATTGGTAAGTGTGCGCTGGATTGCTTCTGCACCTTCAAAGCGCGACATGATGTCGCCGAAATATCGCTTTTCAAAAAATGAGACCGGCAGCCTCACCAGGTGCGAAAACAGATTGGCATACCACTGGAGCTTGAGCGATGTGCCAAAGTAGAGCGTGGTCCAGCTTCGTAAGCCTCCAAGCACGGACTGCAGCACGACCAATAGCATGAATCCAATGCCAAGAGTTGAGAGCAGGCTGTGATCAAATGCCCCAACCACTTTGTCGATGGTGAGTTGCAGAAACAGTGGGCTGATGATGGAGAACAGTTCAAGCGCCGCTGCGAGAATAAAAATCTGGGAAAGCGCACGCTTCAGGCCGACTACGCGGCCAAGAAGGTCTTTCATGCGCAAGGGTTGGCGCTCGTCACGGGGAGCAAAGCTGGGGGTGGGTGTGAGTTCCAGCGCAACACCGGTAAAGTCACGGTCCGCTTCCGCATAGCTGATGCGGCGCGGTCCTGTCGCAGGGTCATGCAAAAAGATGTGTTTACCGGTGGCTTTTTTCAGGACAACAAAATGGTCCATTTTCCAGTGCAGGATGCACGGGGTTTGCAGGTATGCAAGGTCTTCCAGTTCAACGCGAAGCGGACGCCCGGTAAGGTCCAAAGCGCTGGCAAACCTTACAATGTGGCCCAGCGTGGCGCCTCGTAATGAAAGCGAAAAGCGCCGTCGCAACGCGGGTAAATCCATTTGCGCGCCGTGATACCCAGCAATCATGGCAAGACATGCCAGGCCGCATTCAGCAGCTTCGGTCTGAAAAATGACCGGAAGCTTTTTTCTGGAAAAAAGTCTCATCATTCGCCAAAAATTGACTTGCCTGCGGTCAGTGAGCTCATGACCGTTCAAATAACCACTTGATCAAAGGTTTGCGCCCAAGCGGAACTTCGGCTTCCACCTGGGGCGTTTGTGGTATTTCATTCATTTGCATTTGTGCCGCTTGTGGCGGGAGCGACACCGTAACTCGATATAAATTTTGTGGCTTTAAGCTGGCTTGCGGATCTGCGGGACTGAGTGGGGCGCTGGAGATGGTTAAGATGGTAGCGTACTGCCGCGTGAGCTCAGGAGAACATGTGTTACATCGTACGGATAATTGCGTGCCCGGCTTGAGCAACCCTGCCAAGCGGCTGGGAACATAGAATTCGGCCTGCGGTCCCTGACTCTGCGCCGCATTGCTTTGGGAAGAGAGAAGTCTGCCGGCAAC
>DASRCD010000778.1:0-2189 GCA_035653315.1 Candidatus Angelobacter sp. | reverse complement strand
CCATTGCACTCCCGTCCAGATTCTTATTGGCAACTTCCCTTTCTTACCTGGGTTTCATCCATCGGAATCAATCTCATGCTTGGCCCGCTGATCAAGCGGCCTCATTATGAGCACGATTCACAACACGTAGGAACGCAGTTGAGAGGAGAGCATTTCAAATGAAAAAAATCTTTGTTTCTCTATTTGCTATAGCCCTGCTGTTTTCTATTGTGCCGTCAGCCCACGCAGAAAACTGGGTGTTTCTGGGGCAATCGCACGTTGACGGCCAGCACGATCATGATGTTATTGAAGTAGGAAAGGCTGCGGGCCGTTATCGTTTTCTGGAAATCCGCGTGAATAACGCCCCCATTGAGTTTGATCACATCATTGTTCATTATGGCAATGGCGAACCGGAAACGCTGCATGTCCGCGATGTCATCCGCGCTGGTGGCCACAGCCGCGCCATTGTATTGCAAGGTGATCGGTTCGTGAGAAGCTTTGAGCTTTGGTATGGCAAGGCGCGTCCATTTTCACGGCGCCCTGAATTGTCACTGTGGGGACAGCACTAAATAGCCATAAATATGTTAATATGTATTTATGCGAACAACGGTTGATATACCTGATTCAATTTATCGGAGGTTGAAATCGCAGGCGGCATTGCAGGGCTGTTCAGTAAAAGACCTGGTATTACGCGGGGTTAAAACTGAACTTCGAGGCAGTGGGCGCAGGAGCAACAAGAAAGCAACCAGGCTTCCGGTTATCGATTCTAAAAAGCCCGGCTGGCTGCGGCTCTCGAACCGGACTATCAATGAAATATTGTTTCCCTGATATTAACGTGTGGGTGGCCTTGGCTTATCGGGGCCACCAACACCATCCTGCGGCGGCATCATGGTTTAATCAACTGACCGAAACAGCAGGATTTTGTAGAGTTACGCAACTTGGTTTTCTCCGCCTGATCACACATCCGACCATCATGGGAGATGACGTTCTATCTCAAAAAGAAGCGTGGAAAAGCTATGATAAATTAGCTGCTGATTCACGCGTAACATTCTATTTCGAACCTGACGAACTGGAAGATCAACTTCGCCTTCTGACTGCTTCCAGTCAATCTAATGCCCAGCAATGGCCTGATGCATATCTTGCTGCATTTGCCCGCTCTGCCGATTTAACTTTAGTAACGTTTGACCGTGCTCTCGCTAAACTCGCTGCTCCGAATGCGCTATTACTCCACTAAAAATCTTTATAGCGCTCATGCCGCATTCCGCTCATTTATCTCTCGCGGCTGAGCACCGGCTTGCTGGATCGTCAGATTCATGGTGCTTGAACCGATCTCAATATCTTTGCGTTCGCGGATTTGCCTGAAAATTTCGCTGAAAATATAGTTGCTGGCTGAGCGGCGTTTCTTGGGGTCCACAAGATAGCGCAATGTCAATTCCACCCAGTTGTCCGTGACTTTCATGAACACCACCGGCTCAACTTCAAATCGTTGCACCATAAAGATCTGCTGCATTCTTTCAATTTGAGGTTCAGCATCCCGCATGAATTCGCGCGTGTATTCATTGCCTATATTTTTCAATATTTCCGTGGCGGCTTTTATGTTGCTCGCGTAAGTAACCGGTAATTTGATTTCGTCCCAGATGTAAGCAAAATTGCGGGTGTAGTTGAAAACAGAGGCCCCAAACACCTGGGCATTGGCGAATTGGATAAGGCGGCCGCTGTACTGGTCCCCGCCAATCCAGTTTCCAATCTCCATCATGCGCGTATAAAAAAAGCCCACGTCAATTACATCGCCGCTCAATTTGTTGATCTCAATGCGGTCGCCGGCCGTGTACATGTGTCCGGTAAAGATCGCGATTCGTCCGGCAATGCTCAGCAACGGCTCACGCAAAGCCACGGCTAGCCCCGCTCCAATCAAGCCGAAAAACGTGCTTGCGTGTTGAAAGAGCTTTGACCACAGGCCGATGATAATTGCCGCGCCGGCAACCATAACAATGGTGTTCAGTAAGCGATGCCGCCGGTATTCTTCCTTGGGCGTACGGGTGTGGGCAGAAATATATTTTTGCCCTAGGGCAATGATCAGCCAGCCAAGTACAAATACCGTAATGGTTCCAAAGATCGGGATAGGGTGGTCGAAAAAGGCCATACTTCTGGGATGCAGCGAATGCGGATAATGAAAGCTGTGGCTACTCTCCTTCTCCTTCGTCCGCTAC
>DASRCD010000777.1:0-5418 GCA_035653315.1 Candidatus Angelobacter sp. | reverse complement strand
GGAAGTCCACCCTGTTCTATATTCTGGGCGGCCTTACGCGGGCAACATCTGGGCGCGTGGTGATTGATGGTGCGGATTTTGCCCAGCTTTCTGACGCGCAACGGACAGAGATGCGCAAACAGAAGATTGGATTTGTTTTTCAGAAATTCAATCTACTGCCTACGCTTTCTGCGCGAAGCAATATTGAAATTGCGCGGGAAATCGCCGGAAAAAATGGTTTGGACAAGCCGTTATTTGAGCGGGTGACGAGCATGCTGGGCATTGCGGGGCGGCTGGACCATCGGCCCGCGGAGCTTTCTGGCGGAGAGCAGCAGCGCGTGGCAATTGCGCGAGCGCTGGTGAATGGCCCATCAATTGTGCTGGCAGACGAGCCGACAGGAAATCTGGATTCGAAAAATTCTGACATCGTATTGAAGATGCTGCGCGATGCCAACCAGCAGTTTGGCCAAACAGTGCTGATGATTACACATAATCCTGAAGCCGCGGAAGTTGGTGATCGGATTATTCATATGCGCGATGGCGCAATTGTGGCAGCGGAGGAAGATCCGCAGTGGGTGGCACGTCACTGATTGGCTGAAATGGTTGCAGGGTTAGTCACAGGAATCAATTGACCGTTTGTTTTCAGCGCGATATAATTTTTCTCAGTCCCTAAGCGGGAGTAACTCAGTGGTAGAGTGCGACCTTGCCAAGGTCGAAGTCGCGGGTTCAACTCCCGTCTCCCGCTCCATACTTTGCTCGCAGTTGCCCCTCGCCCCGGCGAGGGTTTATGCTCTCAGGGCCAGCAAGCGGGCACTCATCAGGGCGCGGTACCCAAGTGGTAAGGGAGAGGTCTGCAAAACCTTTATGCGTCGGTTCGATTCCGACCCGCGCCTCCAAAGTTCGATCATTCCAGGCAAACTAGGACCGTCTTGGCATGCGCATGCAATTATGCGCGTAATTGCCAGAATGTATCAGTAGCAGCTTAGTGAGCTAGCCCCCAATTCCAAGCAGCGCATAGTGTGCTCAACATAAGTTGCCGCATAAATAGACTTTCTAAAGTACTGCGATAAACTTTTTGGATTGTAAGCTTAGCTGCACGATACTATTGATGAACCCTTAAGCTGTGGCTAGTTTGCTCTGTAGTTATAGTCGTGAGAACCTTCAAAAATTTACCTTCGACTCGTGAGCTGATTTCCTCAGCTATAAATAAATACTCCGCCTTCAAACTCAATTTCCTCAATAGTTACTAACTAGTCACTTGCAGCAGGTACTCTGGATTTTTTATAAGAATCTTAAGCGACACCCCCACCAGAAAAAATTGTGCCTTATGGCTGTGCTTGCTTTGTTTTGCAAAGCAGATGCCGAGTTGTGTCCAGGGAGACCGGTTGCCGGCTTGCGCCGCAACGTTGAGGAGAATAGATGAAATTGCGCAGAGTAGCGTTTATTCTTTCCTTGCTATTTGCAGCTTTCCATTCAATGGCAGGCCAAACCTCGCCGAATCTTGAAAACGGCTGGAAACCGTATGGCTCTTATGACAGCAGCCATCTGGATACGGTCAACCTGATGAACGGCAACCTGATGCTGCATGCGCCGGTCATTCCCGATATTCCGCAACGCGGTGAGCTGAAACTCAGTGGAACTCTTTATGCCTCAGCAAAAAACTGGCAGGTTTCCTGCTTCTTTAATTCCACTACCCAGCAATGGCAATGCTCCTGGCAGAAGGGGGGAGGAGATACCAACATCGTCGTAACTCCCGGCAACTTAATGGTACACCGGACGCTGGATAAGGAGTTCGGTAGCGGCCAGACCCTAACAACCTATGCTGCGTACGGCTACACATTGATCACGCCGGATGGCGCCACGCACCAGTTGCATGGCAGCGGCCCACAGGATGCCAATGGGATCTTCACCGTGTATGACAGCATTGACCTGTCGGGATATCACGTCGTCCTAAGTGGGCCTGACGCCCAATTCACCGGCGTGCTGGACCACGTGACTATTACAGATCGGGCGGGGAATCAATATCAAGGTGATTTTGGCGGGGCTGGAAATTGCAGCAAAATTACCCAGGTTGGTCCAAATATTGGAGGGGCGCATCCCCCGATCATCGATGACGAGCCAACCGGCGACCAGTATTGCAGCCAGGTGGCATACGGTTACCAGATCACAGACAGCAATGGAAACTGGATTTCCACCATTGGTCCGTTCAATCCCAACCCTCTAATGGATACTTTAGGCAGGGCTTTGCCCCTCACCAGCACAGGCGCAACGGATATTAGCGGTTGCGTAAGCTCCCACACAATTGGGGGCGCCCAGATGTTTTCCTATAAAGATCCGAATGGAGTTACTCAATACGTTAAGGCATGCTGGGCGGAAATTCCGATTCAGACTGCATTCAACCAACCCAATCCGTTCACCCCGAGCGTGATGGTAGGCGAAGCAGTAACGGGGCAGAACAATGTGCATGTGGAACCGATTGTCACCCTTGTGCTGGCAGATGGAACGTACTGGAGTTTCGATTATGACAATTATGGCGAGCTGACCCACGTTAAGCTGCCAACCGGCGGGTCCATTACTTACACCTGGACAACCATTAATTTCCTCAATTGCAATGTGCCCAATTACACAAAATTGAGCCGCGCAGTTGCCACCCGCACCTTGGACGATGGACAGGGGCACACATTGCAAACGATTTACCAATGGGGAACCGCTACCAGTTCCGGCCTGACCAATACCGTAACCGATCCGCTAGGAAACGATACAGTGCATATCTTTACCGCATTGATTCCACAGGGCAGCAGCACGCCTTCCTGCGATCTGTTTGAAACCAGCACAATTCAGTACCAGGGCAGCGTTGCGGCTAACCATCCCTTGCAGCGCGTAGATACAACTTACTCCAGCGCACTGGTAAGCGCTGACGTTTCGAGTGTTTCCCCCGTAGGCAATGTCTTCGCCACAGACATTGTCACCACGGTTTATCCCAGCGGCAAAGTCAAGAAGGTCCATAAAGATCCAGACGCCGGATTAGGGCCGGGGCTGCCGATTTTCGGCAATGTAACAAAAGAGCTTGAATATGATTGGGGACAGGGTGCGCCGGGCGCCTTGCTGCGTGAAACTGATACGGTGTATCAGTGGCAGAAGGACAGCAGCTATCTCACCGCCCATTTGCTTGATCTGCCGGCTTCGCAGGTAGTAGTGAGCCCGCTTGCTGCTGCAAATATCAAATCCGGTTGTCCCATTAATGCTGCGGGAGGGACGGCCTCATGCATGGCAGAGACTGACTACTCCTATGACGAAACAAATTATCTGACCACGCCGGTTCCAGCGGTAACAACACAGCATGTTGCGCCGCCGTATGGTGTGCGCGGCAACCAGACGACGGTGAGCCACTGGCTGAACACCACAAATGGCTCCGTGGTCAGCCACAGCAACTGGTATGACACGGGAGAGGTGTACCAGAAGGTTGATCCGCTGGGGCACACAACCACTTACACGTATGATCCAGCGTATGTCGGGGCATATGTAACTCAAACCTGTTCGCCTACAACCAACGGCGGAGCCACCACGCATTGCGTAAGCGGAACGTATGACTTCAATACCGGCGTGCTGACCAGCCTTACTAATGAGAATGCCACAACACAGGCCAGCGGCAACACGCAGGGCGATTCCGCGCATACCAGCAACTACAGCTATGATTCCATGTTCCGCATCACCTCAGCGCAGGCGCCGCCTGATCCGGCGAATAGCGGCCTGCGGGCGCAGAATACCTTCAACTTCTCCGCGCCGAATGTTTTCCCGATTACGGTGCAGCGGGTAAAGTCAGTTACAACCGCGTTGAGCGATTCAGCAACCAGCAGTTATGACGGCCTTGGGCGCGTTTTCAAGACGCAACATGCCGTTCCCGGCAACACCGCGACCGTGGACACCACGTTTGATCAGGGCGGGCACGTGGCCACCGTAAGCAATCCGTATTTTTCCACCTCGGATGCGACGTATGGCATTACAACAAATATCTATGATGGGCTGGACCGCGTAATCCAGACCACCAAGCAGGATGGCAGCATCAGCAGTGTGAAATACAGCGTTGCTACGACGATCCCGGCAAATGGTGATTGCAATATCACCACCGACGAAGCGGGGCACGACCGCGGTGCTTGCACAGATGCGCTGGGACGTCTGGTGGAAGTAGATGAGCCGAATCCGGGCGCTACGGTAAGCGTTAACAATTACGCGACCATGCAGACGGATGGCAATTTTGTTTTGTACAATCCCTCCAACAGCAACCTATGGAGCACGGGCACCAGCGGAACCAATGCCAGCTCTATTTTCATGCAGGATGACGGCAATCTGGTGCTCTATATTTTTAAGTGGTTCGCGGGAACCTATGCTGCACCCACAGTAGGTTCGTATCCGGCCCAAACGTGCAGCATTGGAACGTATCTAATCGCGGGGGGCAGGATCAATGCCAACCAGTGCATTGTTTCTCCGCATGGCCAGTACCTCCTCTATATGGATCCGGGCGGAAATTTCTACATTTATGACATTGCCCATGGCACTGGCACATGGGGAGCCAACACGGCGGGGCATCCGGGGGCTTATGCCACGCTGCAAATGGATGGCAATTTTGTAGTGTATGCCAGCAATGGCGTGGCGCTGTGGAGCAGCGGAACCGCTGGAACGTTTGCGGAACGGCTGGATATGGAAGATGACGGCCGGATCGTCATTTACAAATCGGCGTGGAACAGCGGGACATCGAATGGGCAGTTTTACGGGACAGTATTGGCCCACCCAGGCTGCGATGTCGGCACGGGTACGGGATGGACAGGAATGCTGGGAGCGGGACAATGCTTTGTTTCACCTAACGGGCATTTTGAACTTTTGTTGCAGGCAGACGGCAATTTAGTGCTCTATGACCGTACGGTGACCCCGAACCATGCACTGTGGCAAACGAGTACGGCGATTTCAGCGGCTGATCCGGGATTTGCGTTGCGTACGCTGTACCAATATGACGCGCTGGGGAACTTGCTGCGAGTGGACCAGAAAGGCACAGCACCGACCGACAGCACGCAATGGCGGACAAGGACGTTTACTTACGATTCATTGTCGCGCTTGCTGACGGCGAACAATCCTGAGTCAGGAACCATTACTTACTCGTACGATGCGGATGGAAACCGGTTGCAGAAGACCTCGCCGGCGGCGAACCAGACGGGAACAGCCATGCAGACGGTGAGCTACTGTTATGACGAACTGCACAGGGTCACGGGCAAGGGTTACGGCGCGCAGAGCTGTCCGTTGTCATCGCCGGTGGTGAACTACACGTATGACACGGGCGCAAATGCCAAAGGCAAGCTGGTCTCCATGACCGATCAGGCGGGCACAGCGAGTTACACTTACGACGTGCTGGGAAGACTGGCGACCGAGACGCGGGTATTCAGTTCT
>DASRCD010000776.1:0-3154 GCA_035653315.1 Candidatus Angelobacter sp. | reverse complement strand
AGGCAGAGAGCCAACATCGCGCACGCTGGTAAAGCCAGCTTCCAGCGTGGCGCGGGCATTTACCACTCCGGCAAAAGCGCTATCAAAAGGCGTGTCTTTGAAGTTGTAAATTTCATCATAGCGGTCAGCGCGCGCGCCAAGATGCGTGTGGCAATCAATCAGTCCCGGTAAAACTGTTGCGTGTGAAAGATCAATCACCGTGGCCCCTGCGGGAACGGAAACCGCGGAAGCAGGACCAATCATTTGAATGCGCTCACCCACAACCACAATCACCATGTTGTCGCGAAGATTGTCACTGGTGCTGTCAAACAAATGGCCGGCGCGAATGTAAGTGGTTTTAGGCGGCTGCTTGGCGGGCTGCTGTGCCGCCATGGAAATGATCGCAATCCATACAAAAAGAAATAAAAGAAGACACCTTTTCATGCAGAGAAGTATAAAGGTGAATTGCTGGTTGAAAAGCAGAAATGATACGTCTTCAGCCAGAGGAGGATTGGAGATGCGTTATTATAAACCGAAAAATCGCGAAGCTAACAGCGTGCTTAGGATTATTGCAAATCAATTGTTCGCAACGTGAGTTTGCAGCTTATTTAGAAACCAGCAGCACGCGTGAAAAATTCAGCCAGATTCTCCAGCGGTCATATTCGCGGTTGTGCGATGTTGCCGTGACCGTGGCATCTTCCACGCAATTTTTGCTGAAGATCACCTGCAGCTTGGACCCAAGGCTTACCATGGGGCCAATCAGCATGGTGGCATCGCGTTCACCAACGGGAAGAATCAGGTCGCGTTCCTGAAATGGCAGCCCATTGCTGGCCAGCCCTCTTAAGATTGCAATAGTCCCGCCTTCCGGCACGTGCAGCGGTTGTGATTCCGGCGATGAAGCTGGTTCCGCTGCGGGCTGGGCTGAAACGGCGCGCGATTGCGTTGCGCCACCCGCCGCACTGCTGACAACCGTGACCGGAGGAACGCCGAGTTCCCAATCTTCCGGCGGAAAATAAATGCCCCAGAAATTTTCCGGACGAAAGAGCTCAATTCCATACTCTTTCTCGCCTGAGTCCGCCCACACCACCTGGCCCACGCGCCATTTATAAGGAGCCAGCATGGCCACGCGCACTTCCATCTTGGGTTCCAAAGGCACCGTGGACCGGATCTTTGCGCCATGCCGGTTGACCAGGATTGTTTCCGCGGCCCCGCTTACATGGGACCCGTCACTTTTCTGGCCTGAAACCGCCAAGGCGAGCGAAACAAGAACGCGAGAGCTCCTACGCCCCCGCTCATGAGCCATGAGTTGCGTCATATCTCTCTTCGCAAACGGTTGGATTTAGGAAAAACTATAGAACCTTCGGCCAGATGAAGCTATATTACTGCAACCCAAGCTGCCGCCGACAAAAAGCAGCATGGCATTGTCCTAAAGTAACCTCTTTAATCAATACTAAGGTTTTTGGCTGATCCGCAGCCGGTTGAGGCAATCTTTAAAAGTGTTCGGGAAAAGTGAGAGCAATGACTGTGCCATGGTGTTCATGGTCCTGGCTGCTGCGGACACGGATTCTTGCATGATGGTTTTTCAGTATTTCAGAGCTCACCCACAAACCCAGCCCAGTTCCAGTGGCGCTTTTGGTGGTAAAGAAGGGATCAAACATACGCTGCTGGGTTTCAATCGCCATTCCGCAACCTGTATCGGCAATAGTGATCCGGACCAGACGTTTCCCTGTCTTCACATCGCTGGCGTCCTTCACGCAAACCGTGATTTTTCCTCCGCTCTGGCTGGCGTCAATTGCATTACTCACAAGATTGGCGATCACCTGGCGCAGATCGCCTTCATAGGCAAAGACCTTGCCTTCTGTCTTATAGCGGCGCTCCACAGTTATGCCGGTATTGATGATTCTTCCCTGAAAAAGAGTAAGCACATTTTCCATAACATCGCGCAGTGAAGTTGTACTTGCTCTTGTGGATTGACGATGAAACCGCAAGGTCTGCGTAGTGATATTGGTGACACGGTTTAATTCCTGCTGTGCCAGAGCAATATACTGCTGTACCTCTGGTAAAATTGCGGCCTGCGCGCTCAGATAAAGAAGATTGGTGACCGCCTCCAGTGGATTATTGATTTCATGCGCAATGGAGCTGGCAAGCTGGCCCACGGCAGCAAGTTTTTCCGCCTGAACCAGCGCTTCATCGGCGCGCTTGCGGGCCGTGATGTTCCAGGAAACACCCACCATTCTTACGGCCCTGGGGCCGGTGGCATAATATGGCTTTCCATTGGCAGCAATCCAATGGAGCGATTTATCCGGCCATACGACCCGGAATTCATGACTGAATTCGTGTCCTCTTTCCAGTGCATGGTTAAGTTTAGCCGTCAATTCTTCCCGCCCAGATTCGGGGACGTGGCGCATAAAAGCGTCGAATGATGAGAGTTCATGGCCCGGCCTGCCGAAAACTTCCGCCACGTTGGCATTCCAGGCGATCTCACCCGTGGTGAGGTCCCAGTCCCAGGTGGTAAATTGACCGGCGCTCTGGGCCAGACGAAGCCGTTCTTCACTTTTGCGCAGGACTTCATCCGCCTCTTTGCGATGAGTCACATCAATGCCCAGTACAATAATGCCATCGATACTGCCGTCAGCATTGCGCAGCGGCTGATATGAAAAGTCCAGATAGCGGTTTTCCGGCGCTTCACCACTGCGGCGGACCATTGTGAAAAGCGCACCTTCCGCCACAAACGGCTCTCCCGTTCGATACACGCGGTCCAAAATGGTGATGTAGCCCTGCTCTATCGATTCAGGAACGGCTTCCGCTACCGATTTGCCAATCACAGAGCGCCCGCCAACCAAATTCAGGTAAGGCGGATTTGCCATCTGGAAGATATGTTCCGGGCCGCGCAGCACGGCCATGAAGGCTGGAGCCTGCTGAAACAGATTAAACAGCCGCTCCTGTTCCGTACGCAGCGCCCTTTCAGCCAGGACGCGTCCCGTGGTTTCAGAACAGGTAACCAGGGTGCCGCAAATGGTCCCATCCGGTTCGCGCACAGGACTGTAACTGTACGTCCAATAAATATCTTCCAGTTTGCCGTTGCGATAAAAAGGAACCAGCTGGTCCTCAAACCACCAGGATTCACCCCGCGTCATTACCGCCTCAATCTGAGGCCCAATCATGTGCCAGATTT
>DASRCD010000775.1:0-14241 GCA_035653315.1 Candidatus Angelobacter sp. | reverse complement strand
AACCAATGCCACTGCTCTTTCACATTTTGAGTTTTACCAAGCCCTATTTTGAACAATCGTGTATTTGTAATACTTTGGTAAGATAATAGTAGTATAATTATCTTATGAAGCAGAAGACTTCAATCACGTTGTCCTCTGAGGTGCTGGAAGGAATTGACCGTTTGGCCGGAAAGAAATATTCCCGCTCCACTATGATTGAGCGCGTGTTACGTCGATATCTTCGGGAAAAGACGCACGCTGCAGCACAGGCCAGAGATTTGGCCCTGCTGGATGCTGCGGCAGAGAATTTAAATGCTGAGGCAGCCGATGTATTGGATTATCAGGCACTGAATGATTACGAGGCCAAGTGAAACGCGGAGAAATCTATCGCGTGCACAGACCGGGCGGCGATACTAAGCAGCACCGCCTTTTTGTCATTGTCAGCCGCCAAGTGCTTCTCGATTCCAAATTTTCCACAGTAATTTGTGCGCCTATTTTTACCAATGGCCAGGGACTTACCACACAAGTCGCCGTGGGGGCTGAGCAGGGGCTTAAACATCCAAGCTGGATTATGTGCGATAACTTGGTCAGCCTGCGAAAAACCGAGCTTTCATATTACATTTCAACGTTGCAAGCAGAAAAATTATCAGAATTGAACCGCGCTTTACGCAGCGCGTTAGAGCTTTAGCTTCTTCCCTTTTCATCCCATTCCGCCAGGTTAAATCTCTCATTTACATCTTCTTTACACTGCATTGCCAGCCATTTTACCCAGCACTGAAGAGAAACATGTTCAGATAAAGCATCACATGGATGGAGGCGACATAAACGGAAATGGCAGCCCCAACACAAATAGCATTCAGCAATAAAGTCGCGCAGCAGCCGTCGCCGGCAACCGATTTTAAGCGGATCAGGACTGTAGTGGTTGATGATTCGCCTATGTTCCTACAGGTGGCTTGCGAATTAGTGGAACTCGATCCCCTAGTCGATCTGGTGGCAAAAGCGGGCAAGGGCGGCGAGGCGATTGAAACCATAATGAAGTTGAAACCAGACCTGATCCTGATGGATGTTCATATGCCTTATCTGGATGGTCTGACACTGGCATGGTTCTTTGGCCACCGTTTGCCAAGCGCAAAGGTGGTGCTCATGTCTGCGGAAAATACACCCGAACTACGGGAAGCCTGCAAGGATTCCGGGGCTTTGGGATTTGTCCACAAAGAAAATTTTCGCAGGGAATTTAAAGCCGTATTGCAGCAGATAAATTTTTATTCGCAGGAAACATAGCCATTCATTTTATTCATACAGAAACACAGGAAAGATAAGTAAGCAGTTGAACTGTAAGTGATCCACGGAGAAGAACGCATATGAGAGCAACCCTGTTGAAAGTGATTACACTCCTTGCCCTGGCGAGCGCGCTCGTCGCGGCCCAAACCCATAACCCGCCTGATCCGGCGCAGATGGTCCAGCACCACGTTAATTTCCTGACGAAGCAGTTGTCGCTGACCACGCAACAACAACAGCAGGCAACCACAATTTTTACCCAGGCTGCCACGAATGTGAAATCCACGCATGAACAAATGAAGGCCTTGCACCAGAACCTGCAAGCCGCCGTGCAGAAGAATGATACGGCAGCCATTGAGCAGATCACGAATTCCATTGGAGCCATGATGGCGCAGGGCATGGCAACTCATGCCAAAGCGGAAGCTGCGTTTTTCCAAACGCTGACGCCTGAACAGCAGAGCAAGATGACGCAACTGCAATCTGAGCATGGTCATGGCATGCATGGGCATGGCGGTCCAGGCGGACCACCTCCCGGCATGTTCTAAAAAGGCATTCTCCTCCGGAGCGCCGGAGGCAAGGCAGGCTTTGCGTTCTCCTTGTTTCCTCAAGGCTTGTTTTGTCCTCCGGCATTGTTTCGTTTTGAGACATGGGTTTACAACCCCTTTACATAGCTTTAGCAAGCTATTTACCCAGTACCGGCCGGAGTCTGATTAAGCTGTAGAAAGGTGTTTTATGTCTTTGGGAACCACCGCAATCCATGCAAGCAGACCGAAAATCGGCTATATGCCAGTAAGCAGAATGAGAGCGCTGGTTGTTGACGACTCAACCACCATTCTGCATGCCATCTGCACGCTGCTGGAGCACCATGAACTGGTGAACGTGGTGGGCCGAAGCGAGAGCGGACAGGAAACTATTGATGTGGCGCTGGAACTTAAGCCTGACCTGGTGTTGATGGATGCCGACATGCCGGGAATGAGCGGGCTCAGGACCGCCCTGCTGCTTTCACAGATGCTGCCGCAGACCAGCATCATTCTTATGTCCATGGATACCAGTACGCAATTCAAGACCGCATGCGCCGGCTGTGGGGCTTCTGCGGTGGTTTATAAACCGAAATTTCTAAAGGAACTAAGCACGCTATTGCGCCGCCCGTTGAAGAAAACGGCGTCGGTGCTCAATTTATAAAATTTGGCACAGTTGCACGACACTTATAATAAAGGTAAGGATAAAGTTGAGGTTTCCCCGCCAGACAAGCCCTCAGCAAGCGTCCCCGAGTTTTGTTGGCCATAGATGATAAGACCAGAAATCAAAGAACGTCTTTTCCGTTGGGTCGCGGTCCCCGCGCTTCTTGGCGTACTGATCTTGCTCGCCATTCTGCAATACAAATGGAGCGGACAGGTCAGCGTTGCCGCAAGGGCGCACATGCAGTCGAGTTTACAAAATTCACTGTTCGCCTTCCGGCAGGACTTTGCCCGTGAACTGGCATCGGCAGGAATGGAAATAAGGTCCGCCATTGACAGTTCCACCAAGCTCAATCCAGCGGACTTTAAAGACCAATGGCAGCATTGGCAGCAGACATCGCCTCATCCCGCCATGGTGGCGAATATTTATATCTGGCAGGGCGCGCCGGAAGGCGAGCCGTTACGCTTTGATCCGGCCCGCGGCCAGTTTGAGCACGCCAACTGGTCTGCGGCATATGATCCTCTACGGCAGCACCTGGAACAGGTAAGCAGAATGATTGCATTACATGACCAGGAAGGGCCGCAGGGAAGATTTGGAATGCCGCAACAGGGGCAGCGGCCGTCTCAGTTCAACCACAATGACCGTCATCAACATGCAGATGGGCGGGAAAACATGCATCGCCAGGGCCCTCAGCGCGGCAGGCCTGATTTTTCACTGCCATGGGCTGTCGATCAGACAATCCCGGCGCTGATCTATCCGGTGCGCCAACGCGCAGCCACGGGGCAGCCTTCTGGCGAAAGAAAGCTTACCTGGCTGGTTATCGAGTTGAACAAGCGAGTGCTGGAAAAAGAGGTTTTCCCGGAGCTGGCGCAAAAATATTTTCGTGGTGATGCCGGTCTTGATTATCACGTGGCTGTGCGGGACAGCAAAGAAGGCGGCGAGGTCATTTATTCTTCCGGCGCAGGGTTTGGCGAAAACACTAAAATGCCCGTGGATGCCGTGTTGAATTTGTTTGGCATGCCGTTCGGACGAGCGGATATGGGCCCGGAATTTTTGTTTGCACCGTTGCGTCCTGGCAACGATCGTCCCATGTCCATGGAAGGCAGGGGCATGATGGGCGCGGGCCAGCCGCGCTTTGAAGTCTTCAACCACTCTGATGATCGCAGCGTGTGGCAAGTGCAGGCGGAACACAAAAGTGGATCAGTGGAAGCGGCGGTCAGCTCACTGCGGCGGCGCAACCTGATGGCAAGCTTCGGCGTGCTCGGCGTGCTTGCCATAACCATGGGATTGATCCTAATTGCCAGCCAACGCGCGCGCAAACTGGCAAGGCTACAGATGGATTTTGTTGCCGGTGTCTCACATGAGTTGCGTACTCCGCTCGCGGTGATTTCCTCCGCGGCGGAAAACATTGCGCATGGCGTTGTGGAAGATAAGCAGCAACTGGTGCGCTATGGCAATTCCATTGTCCGGCAGACCAGGCAGCTCACTCAATTGGTAGAGCAGGTATTGCTGTTTGCTTCCACGCAGCAGTCACAACGGCGTTATGGATTGGGTCCGGTGAGCATTGCGGAAGCTGTGGATGCCGCTTTGGAGGGCACCAGCGCCATCGTGCATGCGGCAGGGTTCACGGTGGAAAAGCGCGTGGAAGCTGGTTTGCCCGCAGTAAGCGCGGATTTCGGTGCGCTGGTTCAATGCCTGCAAAACCTGATTACCAATGCCGTGAAGTATGGTGGAGAAAATCACTGGCTGCGCGTGAGCGCAACATCAGTAAAAGAAAAGGGACAGACGCGTGGAGTGGAACTTGCGGTGGAAGATAAAGGAATCGGCATCAGCAAGGATGAGATGAAGCATATTTTTGAGCCGTTTTACCGCAGCCCATCCGTGACTGAATCTGGAATTCGCGGCACCGGCCTTGGCTTGCCGCTGGCCCGCACCATAGTGGAAGCCATGGGCGGTCGGCTGACAGCGGAAAGCGAGTTGGGGAAGGGAAGCTTGTTTACTATTCATCTTCAAACGGCCGAAGAGCGGCATTTGGAAGAAAGAGAAACAGCATTGGATAAACCTGCCGGAGCGGAGCCGGGCTTTTCCGCATGACAGAACGCATTTTGCTGGTGGAAGACGAAGAAGACCTGCGCATGACGCTCTCTGACCGTCTTAAGGCGGAAGGTTATGCGCTAGAAACTGCGTCCGATGGGGAAGACGGGTTGCGCAAGGCCACGCAGAACTCCCATGACCTGATCATTCTGGACGTAATGCTGCCCAAGAAGAATGGCTTTGATGTTTGCCGCGATGTGCGCAACGCGGGTATTGCTGCGCCTATCATCATGCTTACGGCACGTGGTCAGTTGGTGGATAAAGTCCTGGGATTGAAGATTGGCGCGGATGACTATCTTACCAAGCCATTTGAAGTGCTGGAATTGCTGGCGCGCATTGAAGCGCATATTCGCCGCAATTCAGTCCAGCCTAAGGACGCAGAAGTGCTGCAGTTCGGTTCTATTCGCGTGGATCTGAAAGGAACCACGGTTTCACGGAATGGAAAGCCCGTCCCGCTTTCCGCACGCGAATTCAGGTTGCTGCGCTACTTTGCGCAAAATCCAGGGACCACTCTCTCACGTGAAGTGCTGCTCAAGGAAGTATGGGGCTATAACGAAGACACGTTTACGCGCACCGTGGATGTTCATGTTGGCAGCCTGCGGCAAAAGCTGGAGAAAGACCCCAAACAGCCCGCCCTGATTGTCACCGTTCCCGGCCTTGGATATAAATTTGTCGCCTGATTTGTCAGGTACCGTAAAGCAAAACGATTTGAAGTAAATTTCGCGGCGCACGCATGTAAAAAGGCTGTAAAGTCTCTGGACTTTCAACATAAACAGCCCAAAAATCGTTAGATCAACCCGAGGTGCAGTATGTCTAACGATCTTTGTGCGCGAGGCGCCGAACTTTTTAAGACAGCCTCTGAAGCGGATGACGCATTCAAAAACACGCTGTTGGATTTTTTCTCAAGCACTAAAAAAGATGAGCATGAGATGCAGCAGATTGAGATTCTGGGCGCGCGCCACCGTGAAGCAGACGAAGCTTTTCACCGCCATAAAAGATTTTGCGCTATCTGCGCCGGCGCTTCCGCCACGGTCTTTCGCTATGTAGGAGCCGACTAGCAGCCTTTATCGAGATTGATAAACTTCATAAGAAAGAGAGAACCCGCCTTACACACAGGCGGGTTTCTGTTTTTGACGGGATTCAATTTGCCGCTGCGTTTCGATCAGAACAGCAAGATCTGGTCGCAGTCCAATGTTAGAAGCTTAGGTGCAAGCGAGATGCTTAATCTTAATTGTTGATTCTGTTTGAAACACCGGGATCCGAGTTCATCCAGCCCGGATCCCGGGCTCTAGCGCTTCCAGCCCCAAGCGGAAGGCTAAAGGTCCAGAAAGGCTCACATAATTTGCGCCGCCATGGCGCTGGACTGCGCCAGCACGTTTTGCGCGGAGGAGAGAATGTTTTGCAAGCTGCGTGCTTCATCCTCAGAGAGGCGCAAGGTCACGCGTTCACGGCAGACCAGGTAGTAATAACCGTCGGCGGTATGGCTGGCGCAGAACGGTCCCTGGCCTAAAGCAAAGGCGCATCCGGAGCAATCGAGCACTTCCGTGAGGCATTCAAGGGCACAGGCAATCTCTGCGCGGTCAAGATGAAGGCTGATCGCGCGTCCCCAGCGCAGGCAGATGCGTCCAAAAGGGCAGAGGCTACATTGCATAGAAACTCCAAGCGGGGGAGGAGCGGGGGAGTGTGCGGGAAGGATACTGATATTGAAAATGAAATTGAATTTCATTTTCAATATAAAGACGCAGGCAGCCGCTTCTGGGAATCCTCATAATCGGACACACTCCGGGCTTCAGGAAATCAGGGTTGATCGAGCACGACTGCCAGGATGAGGGATGCAACTAAGTTGCATCTAGCAGTGGCAATGATTATTCAAATCGACACAGAATACGTTGTCAATAGTAGTTCAAAGATTGTGTTGCAATTCAGTTGCAACTAGGTGCAAACTAGAAGCCCGAAGGAGTTTGTTCCATGCCCTTACCGCAGACTGAATCGCCGGGATTTTTGCAATCAAAGCTGATGGAGCGCGGTATCCGATTAACCCGCCAGCGTCGGGCCATTCTGAGCATTATGGAGACCGCCAAGCAACACCTGGACGCGAGCCAGATTCTGCGGAAAGCCCGCAAGATTGATGCAGAGATCGACCGGGTTACTGTATATCGCACGCTGGGGTTATTAAAGCGCCAGGGGCTCATTGACGAGTTGGACCTGATGCACGTTCAGGGAGAGCGGCATTTTTATGAGCGACGGACCGGGCGTGATCACCTGCACATGACGTGTCTCCGGTGTGGAAAAGTAATTGAATTTGAGAGCCATTTATTAGAGAAATTAAAGACCACGGTGGCAACCGAGTGCAGCTTCAGCGTGGTCATTGCGCGGCTTGAGATTGGCGGCTACTGCAAAAGCTGCAGGACTTAAATCCAATGTTTCTGATGTTTTAGCGTTAAATCCGAACACTCAGCGCGAGCGATTTTTAGCGCTTGCTGGAATGAAAATCAGGTGGTCAAGTTGCGCCATTACAAACGTTACGTTGAATGAAAATTGCGAATTGGCATATTCTTAGCTGCACACAACCGTGGAACTTATTCTCAATTTTGTATGGGCCGGCCTGGCCATTGCGCTGTTAGTTTTGTGGCGCAGATTGGGCCCGCTTGAAGGACGGCAAAGCGTTGTTGCCCTGCTTGCGCTGATATGCGTGATCTGCATTTTGTTCCCGGTTATCTCGATGACAGACGACCTGAATGCCAGCCTGGCCGACCCGGAGACAGTGAAGGTGGCAATAATGCCGCACATTGTGGCGGCCGATGGTTTGTGGGGAATGGTCTATGATCCCCACGCAATTCAGTTCCATCATCAGATAGAAACACAGGCTGAATTTCCGCCGCCGGTTTCCAACCATCTTTCATTCCTGCTCACGCGGCGCCCTCCGCCGCAAATTGGCTAATCACAACGCTCTTCATCAGTGCTCTTGCGCTTTAGCTTATCCGGCACACGGCAAATCGTGTGGCGGATCCTGCAGGAGTTAAAGACTTTTATCCTAAAAATTTTGCCAGATTATTTCTGGCACGGAGGAAATATGTTTGAAGGAATTATGCAACCCATGCACTTGCTGGTGATCCTGTTTATCGCTCTCATGTTCTTTGGCCCGTCAAAGCTTGGCGACCTGGGCAAGGGATTAGGCGATGGCATCCGGCATTTTAAGAGCGCGATGAAGGAAGGCTCTGAATCGTCCTCTTCCGAGGGCCAGCCTGCCGCCATGGCACAGACTTCTGAACAGAAGTAAACCTGAACAGAAAGAAGTAGTAGAAACACTCAATAGGCCAGTGTAGACGGATGCACTGGCCCCTTTTTTTTGCCCGGAGCATGGCAGGAATCCAGACTTGCGGGCAAGATTAAAGTCCTGCCTGGATTGAACACTACTGCCAAGCCCAGCCTTTTCGATTGACTTAAAGACGCCTTTCTGCTAACATAACTTGTTTATTTCCAGTGATTTATGGCCTTATGGAGGAAAGGGAAGCGGGGATGGCCACACCTCTACGCCAATCTGGGATCAGTTGGGATGCACCCTCTCAAATGCACGCCAATTTGGGATACATAAGGGAGGGGGCTAGGGCCCTAGTCCAAATCAATGCTGCTAAGCGCAGCTCAGCCGTGGAATCAGCCGGGCCAATGGTCGAATAGAGGGTGATAACCCCCTGTAACCCTTAAAATGTAGAGAGCGGGAACCCCGGATGGGGTCTCGACTGAATAAAGATGAAATCCTTTCTTGAGACAATCCGCGAACGCGTTGTTATCTATGACGGCGCAATGGGCACACAGATCCAGGAGCGGCATCCCACGCTGGACGATTTCTGGGGCAAGGAAAACTGCTCTGAAGTTCTGGTACTGAGCCGGCCTGACATTATCAAGGACATTCATGCAGCTTATTTCAAGGCCGGATCCGATATTGTAGAGACAAACACATTTGGCGGTAGCAGCATTGTGCTGGGCGAATTTGATCTGGCAGATAAAGTCCATGAGATCAACAAGCGCGCGGCAGAGCTGGCGCGCGAAGTGGCGCGGGATTTTTCTACGAGCGGCAAGCCGCGTTATGTTTCCGGATCAATTGGGCCGGGAACCAAGCTACCATCCCTGGGACAGATCACCTATGACGACATGTTTAACGCCTACCTTGAGCAATCTTTGGGGTTGATTGATGGCGGGGTGGACGTTCTGCTGGTTGAAACCTGCCAGGACATTCTGCAAACCAAGATTGCCGTGGCCGCTGCTTTTGCAGCCATGAAGCAGCTGGGCAAACGCGTGGTGGTGCAAGCACAGGTGACTTTGCAGGAATCCGGCGCCATGCTGCTGGGCACGGAAATTAGCGCCGCGGAAACGGCGCTGGAACCATTTGATTGCGAGATTGTTGGTTTGAATTGCGCCACCGGTCCTAAGGAAATGAATGATGCTGTGCGTTATCTGGCACACAATGCGCCCAAGGACATCGCCATTCAGCCCAATGCCGGCTTGCCGGAAAATGTGGGCGGCGTGGCGCATTACCGGCTTACGCCCAATGATCTGGCGGAGTGGCACAAGAAATTTATCACCGAATATGGTGTACGGATTGTAGGCGGATGCTGCGGGACTTCTCCGGCCCACATTAAGGCAGTGGCCGATGCATGCGCCAATCTGGAGCCTGCCCGGCGCGACGTGCAGGTGACGCCCGCCGCTTCCAGCGCCTATACGAGCATTCCACTTGATCTTGATCCCAAGCCGCTGATTGTGGCGGAAGAGATGAATACCACCACGCGGGTGGAGCATTTCAAGAACATGGTCCGCGAGGGAAAGTATGACGACATTCTTACACTGGCCAAAAAGCTGGTGGCGGAAGGCTCCCACATGCTGGACCTGTGCTGCGCCATTGTGGGCGAAGACGAAAAAGGCTACATCAGCAACATTCTGGACCGCGTAGCCACCCGAGTACCTGCGCCTGTTCTGGTGGATTCCACCGAAGCGGATGTAATTGAAGAAGCGTTGAAGCGCATTCCCGGTAAAGCGATCATCAATTCCATTAATCTGGAAGATGGGGAGAAGCGCACTTCTAAAGTCTTGCCCATGGCCAAGAAGTATGGCGCGGCGGTGATTGCACTGACGATTGATGAAGATGGCATGGCGCTGACAGCAGAGAAAAAAGTCGCTATAGCCAAACGTATTTTCAAGCTGGCTACTGAGAAATACGGCATACGGCCTATTGATTTGATTTTTGATGCATTGACGCTTCCGATTTCCACTGGGCAGGAAGATTACCGCACTGCCGGCATTGAGACTCTGAACGCGATCAAGGGCATTAAAAAAGAGCTGCCGGAAGTAAAGACAATCCTGGGCGTGAGCAATATTTCATTTGGCCTGAATACGTATGCGCGCCGTGTGCTGAACAGCGTGTTCATGAAAGAAGCCGTGGACCACGGGCTGGACATGGCGATTGTGAATTACGCCAAAATCTATCCTTTATACAAGATCCCTGAAGTGGAAGTAGACCTGGCGCGCAAGCTGATCTACTTTGATAAATCTGCCGGCGACCCGCTGCAGGTTTATATGCAGCACTTCACCGGACTGGACAAGCAGCCACAGGCCGAGGCTGCACCGCTGGAAACGCTTTCAGTGGAAGACAAGCTGAAGCGCTGCATCATCAATGGAGAAAAGTCATTGGGTGACGGCGCGCAGAAGCAAACGCTGGAACAGATTCTTGACGTGGCGCTGGAAAAATATTCCCCGCTGGAAATTATTAATACTGTTCTGCTCGATGGCATGAAAACTGTAGGCGAATTGTTTGGCGCGCGGAAGATGCAGTTGCCATCCGTGCTGGATTCTGCCGGCGTGATGAAGCAGGCCGTAGCTTATCTTGAGCCGAAGATGGAAAAGAAAGAAGGCACGCAGAAGGGAACGCTGGTGCTGGCCACGGTAAAGGGTGACGTCCACGACATTGGCAAGAACCTTGTGGATATTATCCTCACAAACAACGGTTATAAGGTTGTGAATCTGGGGATCAAACAGCCGTCGGATTCCATTATCGCCGCCGCAAAACAGCATGGGGCCCACGCCATTGGCCTGAGCGGGTTGCTAGTGAAGTCCACGCTGGAGATGAAGTATGTGATCCAGGACCTTCAGGCGCAAGCTTTAGATTTTCCTGTGATCTGCGGCGGGGCCGCGCTCACGCGCAAATATGTGGAAGACGATTTGCGCCGTGAATATTCAAATTCAGTCTTTTATGCGGACGATGCTTTTACCGGTCTACACCTGATGGATGATTTGACCTCCAGCAATGGAGAGCGGGAAAAGCGGCTGCAGGAAGGCCGTACTGTAAAAGAATTTGCCAAGACCACGCACATTGCGGGAGCAGAGGCCTCAACCAGCACGGAACGCTCAGCCGTGGTGCAGCCGGCGCCGAACATTCCTGTGCCTCCGTTTTATGGCGTGCGCGTGCGCAAGGATTTTGACCTGAATGAAATCTTTCAGTACATCAACCACACCGCGCTGTTTAAAAATCAGTGGCAGTTAAAGACCGCATCGCAGGCAGATTATCTGCGGCTGGTGGAAGAGAAGTATGTGCCGGTGCTTTCCGAGCTGCAAAAAGAAGTGATCGGAAATGGCTGGTTTGATCCCAAAGTTGTTTATGGGTACTTTGCCTGCCAGTCTGAAGGCAATGATGTCTTGCTATATGACAAACCGGAGAGCCAGAACGTAATTGAGCGGTTTACCTTTCCGCGTCAGCGCGAGGGCCGCAAGCTTTCCATTGCTGATTTCTTTGTGCCGAAAGAGACAGGCAAATTTGATGTGATTGCCCTGTCAGTAGTAACCATTGGCGAGCGCGCTTCAGAGGAAACAAAGAAGCTTTTTGATGCCGGCGAGTTCACTAAATATCTTTATCTGCATGGTCTCAGCGTAGAAACAGCGGAAGCACTGGCAGAGCTATTTCATAAGCAGATACGCGAAGAGCTGGGCATTGCCGGCGATGATGCGCCGCGCGTGGGCGACCTGTTCCACCAGAAATACCGCGGCTCGCGGTATTCCTTTGGCTATCCTGCATGCCCGAACCTGGAAGACCAGACCAAACTTTTCAAATTATTGAAGCCTGAAGAAACCATCGGCGTCCGGTTGACTAGCGGGTTCCATATGGAGCCGGAACAATCTACCTCTGCAATTATAGTTCACCATCCTCAAGCAAAATACTTTGTGGTGTAGCCAGTTAAATTAACTTCACATTAGCTACATAATTCTTAATAAATTATAGACAAAATCTGTCTGGCGTAAATTGACGCAAGCGATATAGTTATTGCGATAGACAGCTAAATGTCTATTAAAGCATGAAGAGTAGTTCCCCCATGCTTAAATGATAATCACGCTTTCTAGCAAATATTTATCCCCTCGATAGCGTTTGATTGAAGACGAGCTACGGCAGGATGCCATGCCGATTCTGATGGCATAACTTGACGCAGCTAAGAAATGTAAAGGTTTGTAGTTTGAGACTGTCTTCAACATAGCATAGCTTCTCTGCTGTTCATTGTTATTTATGTCAGCTTGATGCAGTTAAGTTAACTTGATTTATTGAAGACCGATAGCAAGATTATTAAGCATAGCTTTCATGTTTTAAAAATAAGATTCTATCTACCCTGCATATACTAAAAATTGAAATGGGAGAAGAAGGTCCTCTCGGATCAGTATTGGCCTGTGAACTGCAATGCTATAAGCAGCAAGAATTGTTTGTAGTGTCCGCTAGGAGGACTCATGCTTATCAGAAAGGGCCGCATCATAGCAATCGTCTTAAGCTTGATGACGGTATTGTGCATTCCATCATTTGGCCAATTGCTCAAAGGTTCAATTTCAGGAAATGCAGTTGATCCTGAGGGAGCAGTGATCGCCGGCGCAAAGGTAAGGGCAACAAGCACAGCGACGGGATCGGTATTCAACACAACGAGTGACAACTCCGGATTGTTCCGCTTCAGTCTTATTCCACCAGGAGAATATAAGGTTGAAATCATAGCTTCTGGATTCAATACAGCGGTGCAGAATGGCGTGCTGGTAACAGCAGGCCGCGATACAGGTTTGGGATCAATCAAGCTCGCGGTGGGTCAAGCCAATACCACTGTGGAAGTCACCGCGGAAGCCCCGCTGATTGAGTCCACGCAATCCCAGGTGACAAACACATTTGCTGGAACACAGCTCAGCTCATTTGCCGGTATTCAGGAAAATCAGGGGTTGGACAACCTGGCTTTGTTTGTTCCCGGTGTGAATTCCAGCAGAGACAACAACTTTTCCAACTCAAACGGTGGAGGGGGCTTTTCTTCAAACGGGCTACGCGGCAGGAACAATGATCAGCAGATTGATGGTCAGAACAATAATGATAATAGCGTAGGGGGCCCCTCTCTTTTCGTAACAAATCCTGAGTTCGTGCAGCAGTATGTATTAATCACAAACCAGTTTGGTCCGGAGTATGGACGCAACTCTGGTTCCGTGGTCAATATTATTACCAAGTCGGGCGGGAATGAGTGGCATGGCAGCGTTTTCGGCAGCGAGAACAATTCCATTCTGAACTCAATGACAAACTTTGAAAAACAATTCCAGGGACTGCAAGAACCGCCCAGGCTGAACGATGAGTTTGGCGGTTTTTCCATCGGCGGACCTGTAGCCAAAAATAAAGTATTTTTCTTTGGCGGATTTGATGAGGAAATTATTTCGCAAAAAGGTGTGTTCTCGTCGGATAATCTCACTCCAACGCCGGCAGGGTTAGCAGCTCTGGCTGGCTGTTTCCCCGGCAGCGCCAGCCTTTCTGCTCTTACTACGTTTGGGCCTTATGGAATTTCCGGCGGATCCCCTCAACCTTTGGGAACACCGGTAACAGGCGTGGTTGCGGGCTGCCCTGCGGCGCAATTTGCCGGCGTGCAGCGCGTTTTGCCGGCGCCTTCCCATATCTTTGACTGGATCAGCAGAATGGACATTCAACTCGGCCAGGACACAATCACAGGCCGTTATATCCTTAACAGGAACAATAACTTCAACACGGAAGATAACGGAGCAGCCGGATATGTGGTGAACGTTCCGGACTTGAACCAGGCTGCGCTGGTGAGCTGGACGCATAACCTCAGTTCCCACATGGTGAATGAACTGCGCGCTTCTTTTGGCCGCACCAACGTTGAATTTGGCGGTAATACGATTGGCAACACGGAACCCACCACGCAGAACCTGGACCAGGCAGTAACCAATGTCAGCTTCCTTACAAATGGATTGCTAGGCTTTGGTCCCAATACCAACTTCCCGCAGGGTAGAATCGTGAATACCTGGCAGGGGCAGGACAACTGGAATTATGTATTGGGTAAGCACCAACTCAAAGCTGGCGCCAATTACACTTACCAGCGTTCTCCTAACACTTTCCTTCCAAATATCAATGGGCAGTTCCGCTTTGCCAATTGGGACGCCTTTTTTGCCAACACACCTTCCGTGGTGAATATTGCCCAGGGGCCGAGCTCACTCGATTTTCGTGAGCACGATACCTTTATTTATGCTGGCGATGATTGGAAAGTGTCACAGGCTCTCACCCTGAACCTGGGTTTGACCTGGTCTTACTACGGACAGCCGGCAAATATCTTTAATGACATCACCACAGCCCGTGAAAGCAATCCGGCCACTGCTTTCTGGAATCCGGCATTGCCGCTTTCTATAAGGACTTTCCCCAGAATT
>DASRCD010000774.1:0-2786 GCA_035653315.1 Candidatus Angelobacter sp. | reverse complement strand
CGTGGAGCACCTGGTCTTCAGCCTGCATCTGGCGTCTTTTGTGATTCTGTTCAGCTTTGTGCCTGGCCCATTATTCCTGGCCGTGGTTAAGCTGACTCATGGCTCGGAATTGCAGATCGCCGCTGGAATTACCGCATTCTCTTTGATATCAGTAGAAGTAATTTATCTGCTGAAAGCGTTGCTTCGCTTTTATTATCCTGAAACCCAGAAATTGCGATGGCGATCTGCACCCGCATGGGTCACGCTTCTTACCGTGGTGGCGATCTTTTTTGTCAACTCAGTTTTCATCACGCTCACTTACGCTATCGGCGCGGCGATTGCCTTGTGGCGCGTTTAAGCTCTGCTCAACTCCAGCACCTTCTCCGTTGGAAGAGCGGGCTTGGGCGGCAGTAGTCTTTCGTAAACTCTTACATATTCACGCGCTGAAGCATTCCATGAAAAATCTTTCTTCATTCCGTTCAGCATCAGTTGGTTCCAACGCGCCTGGTCTTTAAATGCCCGCACCGCTTCATGGATGCAGTTAAGCAACGCAACCCCGGAATAGGCGCTGAATTTAAAGCCCGTACCTTTGCCGGTAGCAACATCCCATGGCTCAATGGTGTCATCAAGGCCACCTGTGGCGCGGACAATAGGCACAGTGCCATAGCGGAGGCTATACATCTGGTTCAAGCCGCTGGGCTCATAACGGGAAGGCATCAGGAACATGTCTGCGCCTGCCTCAATCTTATGCGCCAGCGCATTGTCATAAGCCACTTTGACGGCAATTTTTTCCGGATATTGTTTGCTGAGCTTCACCAGCATGTCCTGGTATTCTTTGTCGCCGCTGCCAAGGGCAGTAATGATCAATGGCAGGCGCGCCAGATCATTGACGATGTCGGCAATCAGGTCAAAACCTTTTTGCGCAACGAACCGCGAGACAATCCCGATTATCGGCAGTTCAATGGACGCATTCTCCAGCCCGAACTGCCGCAGCAGATCATATTTGCATTCTTTTTTGCCTTCCAGGTTCTCCGCGCTGTATTGATGAACAACAAATTTATCTGTGTCAGGACTCCACTCGCCGTAATCCACGCCATTGAGAATTCCGGTCAGCGACCCTGAACGTGTTCGCAATACCCCTTCCAGGCCAAAGCCAAATTCGCTGGTCTGGATCTCCTGCGCGTATTTACGGCTCACGGTTGTAAGGTGGTCAGAGAAAGCAAGCGCGGCCTTCAGAAAATTGACCTTGCCCCAGAACTCCATCTTGTCGATGGTGAAAAGGTCCCACGGAAGCATCAGCAATGGCAGAGTGTCCGGTGGGAAAAGTCCCTGATAGCCAATATTGTGAATGGTAAAAACTGTGCGCGTATTGCGGAAGACAGGATCGTGGGCATAGCTGGTTTCCAGCAGCACCGGAACCAGCGCGGACTGCCAGTCATGGCAGTGAAAAATGTCCGGCACACCCAGGACTTTGGAAGCCTCCAGCACGGCGCGGCAATAAAGCGCAAAACGTTCTGCATTGTCTGGGTAATCGCCGGCAGGAGTTCCATAAAGCGCATCGCGATCAAAGAATGGCGGATAATCGATAAAATAAAATTGCACTCCGGAGCGTTTGCCGCCATCCAAAACGGAGCAGAATCGGTACTGATCATCGAAAGGGACGGTAACGCTGGGCAGCAGCACCTTGGCATCCGGCAGCTTGGTCTGCTTATATTTTGGCAGATACACGGAGACGGAATGGCCTAATTGGACAAGGGCCTGCGGAAGAGCGCCGACAACGTCCGCCAGTCCGCCGGTTTTTGCAAAAGGCACGCACTCAGAAGCTGCAAAAATTATTTTCATGGGGCCTCCGTGATACTAATGAGAGTTGGATGCGCCATCACCCGTGTTATGAAAATTCTAAATGCCAAAACTTAAAAGAGCCACCGTGCGCAGCAGTAAAAAACCAAAGCTGGGACAAAATTTTCTGGCCGATACCAGCGCCGCGGAAAAAATTGTGGATGCGCTGGGCGATCCGTCACAAACCGTGGTGGTGGAAGTTGGTCCCGGTAAGGGCGCGCTCACCCAGGTACTTGCCCAGCGCGCCGGGCGCTTGATCGCCGTGGAACTGGATCGAATGCTGGCAACAGAGCTGCGCTATAACTACCGGCTCCAGCCGCACGTAGAAATCATTGAAGCAGATGTGCTGAAGCTCGACTTCCGCACTGTCTTGAACCGTACCATTGGCCCGCTCAATGATCTGAGGCCGCTAAAACCTTCAAGAGCCAATGTAGTGGGAAACCTGCCGTATTACATTACATCTGACATTCTGCTGCGGCTCTTTGAATTCCATGATCAATTCAACCTGATTGTCATTATGGTGCAGCGTGAAGTCGCCGACCGCATTGCCGCTAAACCCGGTTCGCGCGATTACGGGCTGCTTTCTGCCACTGCGCAGCTTTACACCAGAGTTGAAAAGCTTTTTGACTTGCCGCCGGGAGCTTTTGTTCCGCCTCCTAAAGTGCATTCAGCAGTGCTGCGGATGACTGTGTCGCCCCGGTTTGAAGAATTGCAGGTGAAACCGGCAGAGTTTATCAGCTTCCTGAAAATAGCTTTTGCCATGAAGCGGAAAACGCTGATGAACAATTTAAAGAAAGATTACCCTGAAGAAAAAATCCGTGGCGCTCTCGACAATCTGGGCATTCGCCCTGATGTCCGTGCTGAAGCATTGCCGCTGGAAAAAAGTGCAGCAATATTTCGTCAATTAACCCAGAGTTAATCGCAAATAGCACAAAGCTCGCTATCCCAAACAGGATTAAAAATAAAAG
>DASRCD010000773.1:0-2126 GCA_035653315.1 Candidatus Angelobacter sp. | reverse complement strand
AAAGGCAATCATTTCTTCTACCAGATCATCTCTCCGTTTGAGCCGAAAGAAACTTTGCTGGCCGTGCGGGCGCTTGTTCCGGATGTTGCGATCATCCACCTGCAGCGGGCGGACAAGCACGGTAATGCGCACTGCTGGGGCAACTTTGGCGTAATGCTGGAAGGTGCTCGCGCGGCGAAGAGAGTGATCGTCTGCGCAAAAGAAATTGTGAGTGAAGAAGAGATTGCCAGCGACTCTAATCGCACTGTAATTCCCGGCTTTCTGGTTTCTGCCGTGGTGGAATGCCCCCTGGGCGCGCATCCTTCGCCTGTGCAGGGTTACTATAAGAGAGACGACGCGTTTTTCCAGCAGTATCACGCCGGAACCAAGACGCAGGCAGACTTTGCCACTTGGTCAGGGAAATGGATTACGGGTGTCGCCGACCGTGCAGCGTACGTGGAACAGTTGGGCAAGTCGCGGGTGGAAGAGCTGGGCGTAAAGCAACATGCGTATGCGATGAAGACGGATTATGGATATTGATGCAGTTCCTAGCCACTGGCTTCTAGCTGCTAGTGTTCGAATCGATTGTTTGGTTAGAAGCCAGCAGCTAGTGGCTAGCAGCTTATAAGGGAATAGTGATCCCTTACCCGCTGCGCGGGATTCGGGATTTCAGAAAAGTTGGTTTGGCTAAAGGCTAAATACTAATTGCTAACTACTCTTAAATGAAAAAAGAACTCATTGAACTCCGGGTGAACGGCCGCACACATGAACTGGCGATTGAGCCGAGCGAGCTCCTGCTGGACGTCCTGCGCCAGGAATTGCAGCTTACCGGCTCCAAGCGCGGATGCGACGATTCTTCCTGTGGCGCATGCACCGTGCTTATTGATGGAGTTCCCACGCTGAGCTGCACGGCGCTGGCCATGAGCCATTCTGTGGATGAACAGGCAACGCCTGAAATCACGACTGTGGAAGGCATTACCGATCATGGCGCGCTGGTGGCGATCCAGAAGGCTTACGGTGATTGGGGCGGCGCGCAGTGCGGCTATTGCACCCCTGGTTTTATGATTACGGTAAAAGCGTTGCTGGATCGCAATCCTGAACCAACAGAGGAAGACATTCGCCATGCCCTGAGCGGGAACCTGTGCCGCTGCACCGGCTATACGCAGATGTATCAGGCAATTAAGGCGGCAATTGAGGCGGAGCAGCGGGCCAGATAAGTTCACCGCGGAGGCGCAGGGAAGATTCTTTCTGAAATCCCGAGCGTAAGCGAGGGAACCCTATGGTAACCAGGATGTTTGTGTTAACGATGATTGACTCAAAATGAATGGAAGGAAATAGGGATCCCTCACCGCAAGAATGGCGGTTCGGGATTACAGAAAAAGGCTTAGCGTAAGCATCTCAGTAGATAAACAAAATGCCTGACTTTTCCATCATCGGTAAACGCGTTGCACTTGTCGATTCCGCCGGCAAGACCACCGGCCACGGCAAGTATGCTGACGATCTCTCATTGCCGGGAATGCTGACGGGCAAGATTCTGCATTCGCCGTATCCGCACGCAAAGATCAGGAGGATTGACGCTTCGAAAGCTGAAGCGCTGGAAGGCGTGGTCTGCGTGGTGACAGGTCCTGATGCGCCGAACAAATACGGCATTCTCCCTGTTGGTCACGACGAGACTGCGCTTGCCGTGGAGAAGGTCCGTTATGTAGGTGATAACGTGGCTTGCGTCGTGGCCATTTCAGAAGCCGTTGCGGAACATGCGCTGGAACTGATCGATGTTGAATATGAGCCGCTTCCGGCGTGGTTTGATCCGGAAGACTCAATGAAAGCCGAAAAAGACTGGATTCATCCCCAGCGGCCTAACAATATTGAAAAAGATTACCACCATGTTTTTGGCGATCCCGACAGGGGATTTGCCGAGGCCGATGTGGTGACGGAACATCGCTATATTGCCGGCGAGGTCACGCATGCGGCCATGGAGCCGCATTCCACGCTGGCATCGTTTGAGATTGACTCGCAGACCGGTCAGCCCGGACGTCTCACCGTCTGGTCTTCCACGCAGGTGCCGTATTACCTGCAGCACAAGCTTTCCATTGTGCTGGAAATGCCCATGCAGCAGATTCGCGTGATTAAGCCGCTGGTTGGCGGCG
>DASRCD010000772.1:0-3455 GCA_035653315.1 Candidatus Angelobacter sp. | reverse complement strand
ACCATGATGATCCTGGAGTGCTCCCCGCCTTCCCCAAAAACAGTTTGCGTTCCCAGCTTCCAGAGATCGCACGCTTTACAGCCGGCGGCAATTTCCCGCAGCACCGGCAATGTTGGACGTGGAGGGATGAGAGGTTCGGCAGTCTGTTGTCCGCGCTTGGCCATAAATTCTTCGATGCGCAACATGCATTCAGGGCGGCTTGCGTCCGGTTTTGACCGTCTCATATAAACTGCTGGACAACTGTATAGAGCCAAGGGGATGCCGATGAAATTTCATACCGAGTATCTGACTTTCAATACAAAAAAGCATCGTGAGTACATTCACATTACTCCGCAGGTGGAAAAAATTGTTCAAGCCAGCGGGATCACCAATGGAATGGCGCTGGTTTCCGCCATGCACATTACGGCTGGAGTCTATGTGAATGATGACGAGCGCGGCCTGATTCAGGATATCGATAAGTGGCTGGAACAGCTTGCGCCCTTTCAGGAAGCTTACCTGCATCACCAGACAGGAGAAGACAACGGCGACTCACATCTGAAAGCGCTGCTCATACATCATCAAGTCATTGTGCCGGTAACCGGCGGAAAGCTTTTGCTGGGAACATGGCAGCGCGTTTTCTACGCGGAATTTGACGGGCAGCGCTCAAAGCGCGTGGTAGTGGCGGTAATGGGGGAATAAAAATTGCAGAGCAGCAAAACAGGCACATCACAAACTGGCCCGGAGCTTAGGCCGGTTAGTGCGTTAATCCTGCAAATCCTCTATGTTTGACTCTGCATTTTGCGGAGCGGCTGGAAGTTTTAGCAGGATTTCCGGCTGCCCATCCTTTAGCGCCAGCTCAGCGTCAATGGACGACACAAATTCCTGCAGATGGCAGAGCTCCTTGGCAAGGATATTTCTTCCATCCCGGACGGTAGTGGAAGATCCGTCATTCGCCTTCCATTTTAATTCCAGCGAACAATGCGCATCCTGCTGGTGGGCCACAATCGTCAGGACAAGAGGCCGCGTATTGCGTCCAATAAGCTTGCTCAGGAGAACTACAAGCAGCTGCCGCAGAGCGGGATTGCTGGTGACCAGAATCAAAGGGTCCCATTGGCGGTCAAGCGTGAGTAGCCCCGAGTGCAAAAGCACAATAAAGTCATTAAAAAGATCGTTCAGAAGCCCATCCAGGGGAATCCACGGTGTGTGGGGGGCAGCGGAATCGCGCACAAGGGCGGACACAGCTTTCGTCAGGGCAATGGCGCGGTCGGCCTGCTGCTCAATGGTCTGCAGGTCTGACTCTGAAGCGGGAACGCCCTTATGCATTCCCAGGACTTCAAGAAAGCAACGCACACTGGTTAAAGGCTGGGCAAGGTCATGGGCCACGGAATGAATGAGTGAACGCAGCGGAGACTGCTGGGCCAGGGATGCATCCACCATGCCTGAAAGAATAGGTGGCTGATAGTTGCCGATGGATTCTTCTTCCAGTCCCGCTTGCCCTTTTGCTGCATGGCCCAAACCTTGGAAAGGAGCAGGCCGGCCAATTCTATAACCGGATCCACGGACGGTATAGATCAGCTTTTCTTCATCGGGAGAATCTACTTTCTTGCGCAGGTAATTAACATAGACATCTACTAAATTACTGTCGGTTTCCGGCTGCATTCCCCAGTTTTCCTTCAGCAATTCCTGCCTGCTTACCGTGTCCCCAGCGTGGCGCATCAGCAGGAACAAAAGATCAAACTCTTTGGGGCTGAGCTTGATTTCGCGCTTGCCGCGATGCACTTTACGCGAAGAAGGATCAAGTTCAAGATTTTCCACCCGCAACACGCTGAGGGAAGGGTCTGCCTTGCGGCGCAATAATGCTTTGACGCGCGCGGCCAGCTCCTGAAAAGAAAAGGGCTTGGTGACGTAATCATCCGCCCCGAGATTGAGCGATTGAATGCGATCGGAAACCAGGTTGCGGGCGCTAAGTACCATCACCGGTGTTTCAAGGCCCTCGGCACGCAATTTTTCCAGAAGTTTCAGCCCATCCGTTTGGCCAAAATTCAGGTCGAGAATAATCAGCTTATAGCTCTGGCGCTGAAGCTCTGCGATTACGCTTTCTTCATCTAGTGCGGTATGAACGGAATATCCTTCCGATTCAAGAGACTTGGAAAGGAATGTTGCGAGCTGGAGATCATCATCAGCAAGGAGTATAGACGACATTTGCTGCTCTACCTTTAATGCTTCTAATTGAATAGTCGGGCCTGGAACTCAGCAAAAGCAACTTCTGTATTAATTGATTTCTAAACTATCCGAGATTCTAGTGCAAATTTAACCTATTCTTATCAGATTAAAGTAATTTTATAAATAAGTATAAAGTTCTAGCGTCGACACTCACAGGAACGCTACTTTTACGCATTGTGCAGAGATTTGCAGCTTGCCTCCGCCCGTCTGGTTTCCTCACACCAATAAAACTTGGTACGATAAAGAGTTTTGATAACCGAGAAAGGGCATACTGTATCCCCATGGCGGCAAAAGTCTTTAAGAACTTCATTGGCGGAGAGTGGGTGGAATCCCGCACCGGCCAGACGTATGAGAACCTGAACCCTGCCGACACTCGTGATGTGATTGGCGTTTTTCAGAAGTCTGACAAGCGCGACGTGGATGATGCCGTCTCTGCTGCCCGCAAGGCATTTGAGCGGTGGCGGCTGGTCCCCGCTCCCAAGCGGGCCGAAATTATTTATCGCACCGGAGAAATCCTGCTGGAGCGCAAGGAAGAATATGCGCGGCTCATGACTCGGGAAATGGGCAAGGTCCTGAAGGAAACCCGGGGAGACGTTCAGGAAGCTGTGGACACGGCCTATTACATGGCCGGTGAAGGACGGCGGCTATTTGGCCCGACAGTTCCCTCCGAGCTGCCCAATAAGTTTGCCATGGCTGTGCGAATGCCGATAGGCGTGTGCGGAATGATTGCGCCATGGAACTTTCCCATGGCGATTCCGTCATGGAAGCTGTTGCCTGCGCTGGTTTGCGGCAATACCTGCGTAATCAAACCAGCAGAGGACACTCCGCTTTCCACGCTCAACCTGGTCAAGGCACTCACGGATGCAGGCTTGCCGAAAGGCGTGGTCAACGTAGTTACAGGATTTGGGCCGGAAGTGGGCGCGCCGATTGCGGAGCACCCTGATGTGCAGGCCATCTCTTTTACTGGTTCAAGCGAAGTTGGCCGCATTGTGGGTGAAACTGCTGCACGCGGCTTTAAGCCTTGTTCGCTGGAAATGGGTGGAAAGAACGCAATCATTATTCTGGATGATGCGAATCTTGATCTGGCATTGGAAGGCGTGCTATGGGGCGCATTCGGCACCACGGGACAGCGCTGCACCGCTGCCAGCCGCGTGATTGTGCAGAAAGGCGTGTACCGCCAGTTCGCTGACCGCCTTATCTATCGCGCGCAACGGCTCAAGGTGGGCAATGGCCTGGATGACAGCGTGGAAGTG
>DASRCD010000771.1:0-14666 GCA_035653315.1 Candidatus Angelobacter sp. | reverse complement strand
TGGGATTGTGGTGGGCGGGGGCGGTACGTATGCCAATTTCAAGCTGCTGAAAAATACGGTGCTGCTCAACCAGCCAGGGAGCTTTGGGCTGATTTTTCAGGGGAATGTTACGGGAGCCATTGTGGCTGGCAATAAAATTCTGGCAGACTCATCCGTTATGCAGGCAACTGCAATCCGGCAATCCGGCCAGAACAATAACAATATTTATCAGGATAACCAGATTACTGGCGGACTGAAGATCGCTCTCAATGCATCACAGCCCTCGCAAAGTTGTTTCTTTGCCAATCTCGATGAAAATGGCAAACTTCGCAAAGATCTGCCCAATAACCGCAATGGATCTTGTATTTCAGGCGAATCAAAATAGCCCTTATAGGCGCGGTGGCTAGGCAATTTCCTGAAAGCGCCATTTCCCATAAAATAGAAATAGAGAGAGGTACCATGCCAGCACTGGAAGCCGGGGTTCAAGCGCCGGAAATAGAACTGTCGCAAATAGATGGAAGCAAATTTTCACTGAAAGAAGCCCGCAAAAACGGGCCTGTCGTCGCCATATTTTTCAAGGTAAGCTGTCCGGTTTGCCAATTGGCGCTGCCCTTTTTTGAACGCCTGTACCAGGCTTATACCAAAAGCAATGCGTTTACCTTTGTGGGCATTTCACAAGACAATGCTGCCGATACTATCGCATTCAATCGTAAGTACGGCGTTACATTTCCCGTGCTGCTGGATCCAGCAGGGAAGTACGTGGCCTCAAATGCATACAGGTTGACCAATGTGCCAACGGTGTTCCTGATCTCGCGTGACGGTGAGGTTGAGTTCTCATCCGTTTCATGGTCAAAGGCTGATGTTGAGCAGTTGAATCGAAGACTGGCGCATATCAGTGATCTGCAGGCAGAGCAGGTTTTCAGGCCCGGTGAAGCTGTCCCGGAGTTCAAGCCTGGTTGAGAATCCAAGAACTAACCCGCGGTTCGCGGGACAAATTACATTCAGGGAGAATTATGAAGACATTCGGAGCAGTTTTGCTCGTTGCTTCTACGCTGTGGATGACTGCGCAGGGCCAGACCAATGTGCCAGCCGATGCACAAAAGGCCATGAATGCCATTGACGCGGAGAAGATCCGCGCTACCGTGAAGTACCTTGCAGACGATAAGCTGCAAGGCCGCGGCACCGGGCAAAAGGGCGGTGACATGGCGGCAGATTGGATTGCCGCACAATTCAAATCTTATGGACTTGCGCCTGCCGGAGACAACGGCACCTACTTTCAGAATGTAAATTTCTTTGGTGTAACAACTGATCCCAGGCAGACGCATTTCGCCTTTGTGCCGAAGTCAGGAGCGGAAATCCCGCTGAAGTTTGCAGATGAATACGTGGCGACTGACCAGACGCATTCAGAAAAATCAGTAATTGATGCACCGCTTGTTTTCGTCGGCTATGGCATCAACGCTCCGGAATATAAATGGGATGACTATAAAGGCGCAAACCTGAAGGGCAAGTACCTGCTGATGCTGGTGAATGAGCCGCCTTCCAACGATCCTAACTTCTTCAAGGGCAAGGCGCTCACCTACTATGGCCGCTGGACATATAAGTATGAAGAAGCGGCGCGCCGGGGAGCCGTAGGCGTAATTCTGATCCATAAGACAGAGATGGCCAGCTATGGTTGGGAAGTGGTGCGCAACTCCTGGGGCGGTGAAAGCTCCATGCTGCGGGATGAGAAGGACCCAAGGCTGAAATCCGCTGGCTGGATTCAACTGGATGTAGCGCGCAAGCTGGCGCAAGTGGCGGGCATGGATCTGGACAAGATGATGCAGGACGCGAACTCACGCAGCTTTAAGCCGGTAGAGCTTCCGGTGCGAGTGAAAGAAACTATCGTGAGCAAGGTTCGGCCATTTGCTTCGCGCAACGTGGTGGGCAAGGTGAATGGTTCTGATCCTCAGTTGGCCAAGCAGGCAATCCTTTATTCAGCTCACTATGATCATTTGGGCATCCACCCTGATGAAAAGGGTGACAATATTTATAACGGCGCTGTGGACAATGCCACCGGATGCGGCATTCTGCTTGAGATGGCTCGCGTCTTTGCTGCCGCCAGTCAGAAGCCTAAAAGATCGGTAATCTTTGCGGCAGTCACGGCGGAAGAGCAAGGTTTGCTGGGCTCCAAATACCTTGGTGAGCATCCGCCGCTTCCCGCCAAAAATATTTCTCTGAATCTGAACTATGACGCGCTTGCGCCTTTAGGCGACCCGCAGCAGGTTGTGGTGTCTGGCGCGGAGCGGACCACGGTCTATCCAGTGGTTGAAAAGACTGCCAAAGAATTTGGTTTGTCGATTCAGCCTGACGATCAGCCTGAGGCCGGCCATTATTACCGCTCAGACCACTTCAGCATGGCTCGGGTGGGCGTGCCTGCCTTCAGCATTGATGAAGGAGCGCTCTTCAAAGGCCACGACCTGGCTTGGGGCGACCAGCAGGAAAAGGACTACGTTGCCAAGCACTATCATCAGCCTTCGGATGAGTATCGACCGGACATGGACTTTAGCGGCGACGCCAAAATGGCCAAGTTCGGCCTGGTGCTGGGCTGGGAAGTAGCCAATCAGCCGGAACTGGCTGGCTGGCAACCGGGTGACGAGTTCGAGAAAGCGCGCAAAGGGCAGTAATCCACACGGTCATTCGCGGGGGCTAAGCCGGTAACCGCGCACCAATGCCTTTGCAGGTGCCAATAGTAACGTAAGTACCTGGGGGAAGCTGAGATACAATCTGAGCTTCCCCCTTTCGCTTGCGCCGGCTGAAATGTCGTTTTCATTCCTTCAACGCGGTAGTCTGCCTGAATACGCTCGTCAACTTACGTTGGCTAGTGATGAGCCTTCACTTGTTCTGGAAGGACTTGTCACAGGCATTGATAACCTGCGCCATGATGTGTTTCTCAGTCCTAAATTCACTGACTTTGCCAGGCAACACATCTTTAAACTCATCACTAAACATGGCAATGTGGAAGAGTTGGCTGCGGAAGAGCGGCCGGTGGGCCGCCAGCCTGTGCGTCCCCAGAACAATGCTGTGCGGCAATCTGAAACCGGCGAATATAAGCGCCTGCTCACTGAGGTGCATGTTGCTTCTCTGAATCGCGCCAAAGCGGAAAACAGTGTTTCACTCGATCTTCTTTTTCGCCTTGCCGTTCTCAAATTTCAGCGCACGGAATTAGTAAACCAATACGGACAAGTGCTGGAACGTTGCCGCGCCAAACTGAAACTTTATGAAACTCCGCGCCAGTCAGCCACCAACCGCGCACAAGAAGTGCGCGAACGTATTGTAGGATTGCAGATCAATAAAAAGTCCGTGCTGCGCCGCGCCGGGCAGGACTTGTTCCTTATTTTGCGTGAAGCGGAAAAAGAAACGCTGGGCCGCACGCGCCGTTCGCTGCTGGGTGAAACAGCTGCCGCAAGTTATGAGCTTTTTTTGAATCGCCTTGTGTTCAGTGAAGAGGGCCAGGACAACCTGCTCAACGCCGAGCACTATGTCATGCTCGGCAACTATGATCGTGACCGTGACCGCTTCCAGACCATGCGAGAAATCGCGGCGCAATTCCTCAAATCCCTGGAGCTTATTCCGGACATGGATGATTCGCGCGTGGATGGTATTTTGAATGTTCCGGAAAACGCGCATGAGATCATGGCCGGCGGCATTCCTGACGACGGCAATCCTAAAAGCAAAGCACAGAAAGCCCTGCTCAATGCATGGACGGAATTGCTTGAACGTGAAAACGTAATGACCAGCATCATCGCTTCTTATGAAGTGGTGCCGCTGTTCACGCAATATCCGCCTATTAATCCGCAGCAGCTCAAGAACGCTTTGATCTCCCGCGAAGAGCGCAAGCGAGTGGAGACTTTGCTGGAAGAGCACGGCAAGCTTTCACCGGATAGTTTGCACGCGGCGGTAAAAAAAGTTGAAAGCTGCAAACCGGCGGAGCGCGCCAAACTCGCCGGACGTTTCTTTGCTGACTTTCTCCGCTACCACCGTGATCTGCGCCGCATGGAAACTGTACTTGCTGCGATGGAAAGCGTGAACGTCCTGGGCAATGCGCGGTTTCGCGAGCTTTCCGCAATCAACAACACGCTCTATGAGTTCCTGCTTGCGGAAGAGCAGAAGCCAACGGAAGAAAAAGTGGTGCATCACGTGGTCCTCAAGGCTGATATCCGGGAATCGACAACGCTCACGCGTACGCTGCTGGAAAAAGGTTTGAACCCTGCTTCCTACTTCAGCTTGAATTTTTATGATCCTATTAACAAGCTGCTTCCCAAATACGAAGCAAAAAAAGTTTTCATTGAAGGTGATGCATTAATCCTGGCGCTGTTTGAGCGTGAAGGCGAACCCGCTCTTGGCGTGGCCCAGACCTGCGTATTGGCGAAAGAAATCATCCAGGTTGTTACCGCATACAATGAGCGCTCTCTTGCGGCCGGCCTGCCCAGTCTTGAACTTGGCATCGGTATCTCTTACCAGGATTCCGCGCCCATGTACCTGATGGACGGCAACAAGCAGATCATGATTTCCAAGGCGCTCAATGAGAGTGACCGCCTTTCATCGTGCAGCAAAGGCATGCGCCGGCTGCTGGAAAATCGCGAGCTGCTTTTCAACGTTTTCTCTTTCAAGACGGTGGAAGATGAAGATACCGGCGGCAATCCTGACGAATTTCTTCTACGCTACAACATCGGCGGCATTCACATCAATGAAGCCGCTTTTCAAAAATTGCGCAGTGAGATTTCGCTTCAGGCGTATGACCTGCAAGTGCCCATGATCTGGCAAAAAACAACCGCGCGAGTCTATGCCGGCGTTGTGCCGCTGGGGCAGGGCTTGTTCCATCACATTGTGATTCGTGAAGGCCGCATCGCGCATATTGACGCGCGTGATTTCTCGCTCAAGAAACACACCGACCGACATTACTATGAGGTCTGTACCCATCCACGTATCTATCAGGCCATTGAAAACGTAGGAAACCTGGCGGCTGCGCGATAGCTGCCGCAATCCTTTAGCGGATTTCATCTTTCGCGATTAGCCGAGCCGCGTATAATTTAACGCGGACGGAAAGCAATAGCTCACGCCGCGCATCCGGCTTTCAAAATTCTCTTCGCGCCACTTTGAACGGCACTCTCACCACGGCTTCCACATCCACAGGCTGCCCATCTTTGGTTCCCGGACGAAAACGCCATTGTTGCAGCGCCTTTATCGCATTCTGGTCCAACCGTTCGTCAAAACCTTCCAGCAAGCGCACCTCGCCTACGGTTCCATCGCTGTGAATGATTGCGTAAAGAACAACAGTACCTTCCACGCGGTCGTGCACCAGGTCTTGCGGATAAGCCGGGTCCACCTTCTTAATGGCCTCCGGTGCGCTCAGGTCGGATTCTCCATGCGCCGCTCCGGTTGACTTCAACTCGGCAAACCGCATGCTCCAACTGCCCACGGCTGAAGTTAGATTAGGCATGCTGAGTTTCATGGAATAGTTTTTTCTCGTGCCAAAAATCCTGGTGTCAATGCTGTCGCGCGGCTTGTCTGTTCTCTCCGGCGAAAGTGGCTTTACAGGCGGCACTGCTGCGGCAACAACTGGCCCGGCCGCCACTTTGCCAGCGGGAGCGGCAACATAAATATCATTCGCGGGCGCGCTGTTGCCCTGCTTGATTGCAGGCTGCGCCGTTGCTCCGGTATGTCCTGCGGGGCTGGCGGCAAATTCACCCGGACGGGTTCCTTCAGGCACCGTCACTTGCCCGCTTGGAGCAACAGGTTGCGCGTTCAGCACCAGCAGTTGACCAATCTCTTTTTCTCGAGCGTTGTTGTTGCCGCTCACCGCCTGCATAGGCGGCGCTGCCGTGGCCTGCACCGGCAATCCAATATTGCTCAAGTTGCGGTTCGCCATCGCGGGTGCTGGTGCCGCCACTTGCGGCGCAGCTAAAGGCGTTGCCGGCAATGCGTGGTTGGTCGCAAGATCCGTAGCGGGCGCGGCTACTTGTGGCGCAGCAATTGCAGGAAGTTTTGGTAATGCATGGTTCGCGGCCGCATCCTGCGCTGGCGCAGCCACCTGCGGCGCTTGCGCAGGAATTTCCAGTGCTGTCGTTCGATGCGCTATTGCTTCCGGCGCTGGAGGAACCACAATCGGGCCTTCCGCTGGCAATAGCTGCATATTTTTTCTGCTGGCGATTGCACTTGGTGGCGGGGCCACAACCGGTTGCGCGGCTGGCGGAAAAACCAGTGGACGTAAATTGCTCTGCACCGTTGCCTGCGGAGGGGCCGCAATTTGCGGAGCATTTAAGGGCAGCATCTGCAAAGCATGGCTCCTCGCCATCGGCGCGCCTGGAACGGCAGTGGAAGCCACCAGGTTCGGCATGGGGATGTCATGCTTCAGAATCACCGGATTCGGCTGCACAATCGTCTGTCTTGTGCTGATATGGTTTTCATTGGTCACCACAATTTCCTGTGGCGCCAATTCCGGACCGGCCTTTTGCGGCTTCATACGCTTTGGCGTTTCCGGTCTGGCTTTGTTGATGGCCGGCAAATATTCTGACAATTCGTAATGCAGCACCGAATTTGTTTTCGGCGCTTCCGGCACCACCTGCGGTTGGTTGAGCCATGCCAGATTCAGTGCATAAACCGCGACAGCCACTAATGCATGAATAAGAAATGATTGTCGCACTGCCCGCCATGCTACTGGACGATGGACCAAAGCGTCCGCCCAATATTCCGCCGGACGCGCCGTTACCCATACTTTCGGCGGCTCCGGACGAAACAGGTCAGCGATATTGCGCAGAAAAATGCGCAGCCATGGCTCCGGCTCTATCACAAAGTGAAGGCCGCGCTCTGGACCGGATAAAGCCTCGGTCAAGGCTGTTTTGCTGGCAGACTGCATTTAACTTGAACTTCCGGGCAATTCCCCCGATTATATCTTCATACCTATGCAAATTCTCACGCTTTCCGGGTCCAGAATCCTTGGTTGGCTCACCTTGGCTATTCTCGCCGCAGCATGTCATGCGCAGGGCGGCTTTACACCGCGCGGCCAAAGAGCCGCGCAGCAGGAAACCTCAGAGGCTAAGCCGCCCAACGCCGCTGAAGACATCTCCGGCATGTACGGCTTTCTCAAGGAAGGTGAGTTTCTGCAAATTAACCTGGAGCGCACCCAGGTCACCGGATACATCTCTCGCCAGGGAGAATCAGAAACTGACCATGATGTTTTTCTTGATCAGTTCTTTTCCCGCGCGGACGTGCAGGGGCATGATGTTTCTTTCACCACCAAGCCGCTGCACAGTGTCTGGTATGAATTCAAGGGGCGTTTTGATCGCGGCCCTGCCAAGACCAAGGCCGAGGATGGCTATTACATCCTGCGTGGCACGCTGAAGGAATACTCCACCAGCGGCGACAAGAGCACGCTCACTCGCTCGCGCGACGTGGAATTCAAGCTGCTGGCCCAGCCTGACGATTCCGATGAAGCCATCCCACCGAAATCAAAGAAGCCCAAGAACTGAGTTTCTTAGTTCCGATTGCCTGTTTCTGCTCCGCGTGAATCTGTGTTGATACGCGGCAGGATTTTTGCTTTAAAGCCAGCTAGCTTCTTGCTCCTGAAACCTCTGTATGCCGCTCCGCGGCTGTGCCCAGCTTTTCCGGAGCATCATCACTAATCTGATCGAGCGGCATTACGGCCAGCGCAAAATACAAATTGTCTTCGCGCAAAACCAGGTCGCGTGCTTCAAATTCATCCAGAATAGGCTTGATGTCTTCCATGGTGTAACCAGCGCCGGGATACTTCGCGTTCATGTGGTCCAGCAGATATGAATCGGAATGCACGCCATCGAGCGCAAGATAAATGTCCTGCGCCAGGCCTTCATAGGTGTAATCGGCGGCAGGGTAAGTTGCACGCCGGTCATGCAGCGTCAGGGATGAAGCCGTGATTTCTGCGGTCAGCGTGCTCTTTTCATGGGCCGCTCTCCATTCATCCACCGCCTTCCACATGATTTTGATCTCATGCAGTGTTTCAGGCGTAATCGGCGGATCACAATCCAGGTGATAGGCCAGCCGCTGCAGTGACTCTTCCGCAAATGGATAGCAGAGTTTGTGTCCCGGATAAGCGCGCACATTGATGATCCCGTATTTTGCCGGATCTTTAAACATGGGGCTGAAGCGGTCCAAGCGGAAGCGCGTAACAACCAGCGGTGGCTGCAGATGCGTGATGGCGCGAATCCAGCGCGTGATCTGCTGGTAGTCTTCATGCGTTTCGTACGGGAAACCACAGATGATGTTCCAGGAAACATCAAACTCCATTTCTTTTGACCAGCGCAGCAACTGCACGTTCTGGATGCCGCGCACGCCTTTGTCCATTAGCGTGAGCACATGGGAATTCAGGCTCTCAATGCCCGGCTGGAAGGAATTGCTGCCCAGCTTCTTCAGCATGAAAAGCTGTGATTTCTTCAGGTTCGCCTTGGTTTCATAAAAGAGCTGCACCTTTACGCCTTCAGAATGCAGGCGCGGAAACAATTCGGAGAAATAGCGCAGGTCAACAATGTTATCGGTATTGAAAATATCAAAACCACGATAAGCCGCCAGCAGGTGCTTAATCTCCCGGTAAGCGCGCTCTGGTGACTTGCTGCGGTACGTCATACTCAGGCCATTGAGCCCGCAAAATGTGCAATGGTGCTTCTGCCCCCACCAGCATCCCCGCGAGGTTTCCATGGTAATCTCAGGCTGCACCAGCCGCTTGCTTTGTGAAGCCTCAAAGTCCCTGAAAAAGTCCGTGTGGTCCGGATAGGGAAGATCATTCAGATTGGTAATAAATGTTTGCGGCGTTGATCCAGTCACGGTCTCGCCGCCCAGCCGGCAGGTAACGCCGCCCATCTCATGCACTGGTTCATTATTGCGAAGCCTGCGCACCAGCTCAGGAAAAAGATTATCTGCTTCACCGGAGCATACAAGGTCCATAAACGGAAATTGCCGGTGCAACTCAATCCCCATGACACCTTCAAAGTTGGCGCCTCCGAAAACGGTAACAATATGGGGCGCACGCCGTTTGATCTCCTTGGCCATGGCCAGCGAGGCAAGGTTCTGCTGGAAGGTGGAAGTGAAGCCCACAATGTCATATTGTTCAAGGTCAAGCTCGCTGGCGCATTCATAAATAAAAGCCGCGCTCAGGTTGCGGGCGTGCTCCATCTTTTTAAGAAATGGTTCGTCATACGGCTTCACGGAGTTGGACACCATGTGCGTGAAGTCGCTGAAAGGGCGCACCTCATCAAACACAGCAGGCGAAAAAACAAATTCTCCCGGTAACTGGTGCGCGGGAGAATCTTCGGCAATGCGCTCATAAACCGCTGTTCCTATCACATCGGCAAAGCGAAAGTTATAGTAGCGGACATCGCACTCCAGACCGGCGCGGTTCAGTCCGGCCTTTAGCAGTCCCACGCCAAGGTGGGGCCGCCGTAGCGTAAGAAATGGCATTACCAGAAGCAATACTCGCTTGGACATAGAGAACCTTGAGCATGTGGAACCTGAAGCCGGCTTTTGGGAGGGCTGCTCCAGGTCCCACTCGAAAGACTTGCAGGGATTTGGATTGCTTACTTCTTGTTGCCGATGAGCAATATCTCTTCTTCTTCCTCCATCCGCTTGTGCGAGTTGCCATCAGCAAAGGCCGGAGCCTGCACTTCTGCCACAACTTCAACAATGGGTCGCGCAACCGGGGTAGGCAGCGTGTTGTTGTACGAGCGTTCGCCATCGGCAAAAGCCGGAGTTTGCACCTCAGCCACTACCTCCACAATTGGACGGGCCACAGGAGTAGGCAAAGCTTCGCCAGGCTTGCGTTCGCCATCGGCAAACGTATGCACGTCTGGACTAATCTCTGCGATAGGCCGGGCAACTTGTTTTGACACATTATTGCGTTCCGCGCGCTCGCCATCGGCAAAGTTCACATCGGGACTGATTTCTGCAATCGGACGTGCGGCTGGTTTGGATGCATTACCGGCATGGGCGCGCTCGCCATCGGCAAAGTTTACATCGGGACTGATTTCAGCAATCGGACGTGCGGTTGGTTTGGATCCATTGCCAGCATGGGCGCGTTCACCATCGGCGAAGTTTACATCGGGACTGATTTCGGCAATCGGACGTGCGGCTGGTTTGGATCCATTGCCAGCATGGGCGCGCTCGCCATTAGCAAAGTTCACGTCAGGGCTGACTTCAGCAATGGGCCGCGCAATTGGCTTGGATGCATTGCCAGCATGGGCACGTTCGCCGTTGGCAAAGTTCACATCAGGGCTGATTTCCGCGATAGGACGAGCGGCAGGCGTGCGTGAATTCAGCTTCTCTTCATGTTTTGCCGCTTCGGTTGAATGCATGGTGTGCTGTTGAGGCACATCCTTGACTACTTCCGGAACTGCCTGTGGACGTTGAGATTCTTTGTTACTCATGCAAGTTCTCCTTAAAGTACCGCCGCGGCGGCAGATTCTGTTGGTGTAGGCGCCGGAGAGCTTCCGGCGGAAAAAAGCGCATACTGCTCAAGCACGGATGAAAGTGCGTGTTGAACAAAATCAAGGCGGACGAAACTGGTGTACAAACTCTGGCGCAGGCCGCCTGTTGCAAGTTCACTATTAGGCAGCACCGAGGCATGACCAGGATGGATTGTTAGCCGGTTCAGGAACTGCATGCCTTGCACATAGGCATCAAGATATTGATTGCCTGCTGCAATGGTTGCAGTTGCGCCAAGACCTTCCAGATACACTGCGGAAGTGAATCCTGGAGTATCTGACTGGTGCGGGGTCATAAAGCTGCCGGTTTTTTCGCTCTGGAATTCCAGGATCCAGTCGCCAATTTCAAATACGAAGGCAGAAAATTCAGGATCGGGCTGCAATTTCCACCAGCGGCTGAAAGCCTGCATCATCCATGACACCTGGCCAAAATCCCGGTTATAACGGAAGCGGTGCCGGTAATAGCGGAACGCGCTCTGCAAGCTGGATTGCTGGATTTCCGTTAACCCTGCTCCGACAGCCGCCGCCAATGCCAGCAGTACTTGCCCTGGAGCATAATCCTGATGCACTTCTGCAACTTCTTTTGTTTTGCGATGCGTCGCAATCCGGCCATGCCGGTCAATGCTTGACCAGAGCGTCTCTGCCAGCGACCGCACCAGCTTTCTTTGAGGATGGCCTTTGGGGTATTCGCAAAGCGCCAGAACAAGAAAAGCAATCTCAGAAACCGAGGGCACACTGCTACTAAATTCCAGCCACGCGCCGGCTTCGCTCACGCGCATGTGTTTCAGCAGTGCATGGATTGTCTTTTCCGCGGCTTCTTTGACCTGTGGTTTTCTTAATATGTTGGCAGCACGCGCCAGCACCCATGCTGCATGGGCCACGCGTGGCGGAGTCGTTCCTTCATGGAGCCGGTTCCGAAACGGCTCATAACTTTCACAGAAAAATCCATTCGCTTTCTGGTGCCGGACAATGTAATCCGAATATAAGCCAGCAAGAGTGGGCAAAAGCTCCTTTGGCGAGGGCTCCCGCTCTTCGCGCCGGAATGCCCCTTCCATTAAGCCGGTCCCATTCTCATCTGCCAGCCAGGTTGTGCAATCAAAACGCTGCCAGTGATAAGGCGGACGCGTTATGCCGGCCTTGTCGATCACCTCAAGCGCGTATGCCACCGGGTTCAAATCATGCATCGCCGCCAAAAATGGAAGCAATATTCCCTGGCGCTCATTTTGAGAAACCCGCAACGCCTGTTTGCCATGCACAGAGCGGCGCACTACCTCCTCCGGCAGAAACTCTCCCAGCGTAATGGCATTTGACAGGAGTGAAATGCTAACCGCAATTGCTTCCGGACTGGAAGCTTCCAGCCTGGTAAAACGCTGGTCAGCCAGCGCGGAAATCACCAGTTCGCGAAGGTCGGCATCAAGGTTGAAAATTTCGTTGCCCATACAGCCTTGCAGCCGGCCCCAGATGTACACCGTAACAAAAAGGGAATGCACCCCTTGCGGCAAAGCACTGTCCGGCAGCGGAGCTGTTGTTTCCGGCTGCTTCAGTATCTGCGCCATAGCCATGTCCCTTGCGCGCGTGGCGATTAGGCCGCATACCTTCTCCTCTTCATAGACGGTTGCTTTTGCAGGCCTGGGCACGCCGGTAAGTTGCCATTGCACGCCCGGTTCCACCAGCTTGGTCACATCATGCCGGTAGATTGTGTATGGCTCAATGGCCAGCAATTTTCCATTTCTAATGCGCGCATGTTGGAACTGCTGAAACTCATTGCCGATTCCTGGCATGCGCGGCAACGCGCCACCCATCACGGAGATGCGTTCACGGCTTCTCACTACGATTCCATAGCGGTCATTATCAAGCTGGCCCAGCGTGCATTCTTCCAGCGCTGAAAACAGGGTCACCGCAATGTGGCTTGCCGCCAGCCGCTCCACTCCTGCCGCGCCTTTGGGAAGAAGCTGCGCTGTCAGCAGAGCGGCGTAAGCAAGATCTTCTGCGACGGAAGATTGAGACTCAGAAGATTGAGACTCTCCGGGAAAACGCCAGAAGCCATCTCGCGCATGCCGCAGATGAATATTTGCTTTGGAGCGCACGCTTACCCATGCTCCGCCCGATGAGTCGTAATCGCGGTCAAGGCGCTCCGCTGTGCGAAGCAATTTGCCCGTACTCAGGTATTCATGCAGTACCACCCGCGCAAGCTCCGCCGGATGCAGGCCTTCCGGCGCGCGTTCTCCGCTCCACTCAAATTTCGGCAACACCTTGCTGGGATTCGCAACCGGCTTGGCCTCGCCTTCCATGTTGGCCATGAAATCGTCATGAATATCAAAGAGCGCTTCCACATGGTAGCCGCGTTCTTGAAGGGCAGAGTAGCCGCTGAACCAGCCGAAGCGTACCAGGCACACCGCGCCTTCCACGCGCAATCCGGCAGATTCCAGCCGTTCACAAGCTTCTGTGAATGAAGTCCCTGAGGCAATGGAATCATCCACCAGGATGATTGGCTCGTTGGGATCAAGCTCGCCTTCAATAATGCGTCTTGATCCATAAGGCTTGGCCTCACGCCGCACCAGCAGGCCGTGGTATTTTCCTGCCGACTGAAGAATGCAGGATTGCAGCACCGGCACGCCGATCAGGCCATAAGTGGCTAGCTGGCGTCCATCAAAATTTTTTAGAAGCTGCAACAGGCATCGCCCGGCAAGTTCAGCGCCCCGCGAACTCAAAGTTACGCCCAGCGAGTTCAACATCCAGCGCGCCGTTACGCCGTCACGTGAAACAATGGGCCGCTCCAGCGTGCGATGCAGAATGCCATCCCGCAACAGGAGTGAGAGCAGTTCTCTCCTTTCCTGCTGGAACGTTTCCGGCATTGCCGACAATATTGAACTCAAGTCGCGGCGCACTGTCTTTCTCTGCTTTCTCTTACGTAATCGAAACAGGTGCTTCTTTGTGGTTGCGTTCCGCTGCCATCTCAAGCGGATGGTGGTCATGAGCAGCCGCAAGATCAAAATATGGATTTTCCGGCAAGGCTAGGCTCAGATACCGGCCATCCAGATGCAGCATCAAATCTTTTCTTACAAATTCATCCAATGCGGACTGCACCCACGGCTCTTCGCCAAATCGCGCGGCAATATCTCTGGGGGTGCGCGCATCAGCGCAGTATTCATAAAGCGCTGCCGGTTCATCCATTACCGTGTAAGCGCGGACTTTTTCTTTTCGTCCGTCGGAAATGCGGATGGCCGACCATGATTTCTGGTATCGCAAAAATGGTCGTGGAGATTGTTTCCACCGCGCCTGCCATTCTCCCACGCGATAAAAAAGCTCTTCGTAAACCGAGTCATCCACGGTGTTCCCCATCTTATGTTCAAAGTAATAGGAAATCCGGGACAAATTGAATTTGCCCTTGGGCAAAATGTAGTTGTAACAGGCGGCCGGAACCAGTTCTGAAATTGATTGCGAAGCCGATTCCGTGAACATAGGTGATCCGCGGTCCGCGCGCGCTTTCACAATGGCATATGGCGGCTGGAAATGTGGAATCTTGGCCACCACCTCTGATTGCAGAGCGTAATCTTCAACGGTCTCACCAGGAAAACGGCACAGGATGTTATAGAGATTATTGATGCCGTAATATGTGCACCACTTAATGAGCTCCACATTCCGCATGCCGGTGGAAAGCTTGCGCATGATCTTCAGGATGTTAGTGGAAAGGCTCTCCACTCCGGGCTGTACGGAAAACAATCCGCCACGGCGCAGCCGGCCAAGTTGCAAGCGTGAAAAATTCGGCCTGATTTCATAATGAATTTTGATGTCGCTATTGGCCGCGGCCAGTTTTCCAAAAAGCTTCTCTGTGTATTCCGGCGCCATAATATTATCGATGGCATTGAACTGGAACTGGCCATAACGCCGTGAAAGCTCGCTTAACTGCTCAATCACCTTGTCCGCGTCTTTGGCGCGGAACTCCATGCCGGAGCGGTTCAGGCCGCAGAAAGTGCAATGATTTTTTGCGCCCCACCAGCATCCGCGCGCCGCTTCAATCGGCAGCAAAGGCTCGCGGGCGCCGGGAGAAGACTCATAGCCGCTTTCCTTGCGCGCATAAAAATATTCGTCAAAATCCGGCGTGGGCGTATCGTTCATCGCCATAAAGTTAGGAGCGCGCCCTGCGTAATGTATCTGTCCTTCACTGCCGCGCCACATAATGCCGGGCAGCCCTTCCAT
>DASRCD010000770.1:0-5300 GCA_035653315.1 Candidatus Angelobacter sp. | reverse complement strand
GCCGGTTTATTCTGATCGTGTTTCCCCGGCTGGTCGGCAGGCTTCAAACTCACGTCGCCGGTCACATCGTCATATTCAGGCTTGCTCATTCCCTGCAGATATTTATCAAACCAGCCGACAATATGTTGCAGCCGCTCCACTCGATGCCACGGCTGGCCCGAACGGGAAAGCTCATGGGATTCGCCCGGAAACCGCACCATGACCACCGGGCGCCTCAAAAACTTAAGCGCGCGGAACATCTCTTCTCCGCCCGCAGCCGGCGGTGTGCGATAGTCTGCCTCACCCAGTACCAGCATCAGCGGCGTATGCACATTCTGAATGTAGGTAATCGGCGAGCGGTTCACATAATCCTGCGGATCTTCAAACGGAGGCGCCTTAAACCATGATGGCTGGAACAGAGTAAAGTCCGCCGTGTACCACCATGCCGCCCAGCTTGCGATGTCGCGCTGCGCCACAGCCGCGGCAAAACGGTCCGTGTGCCCCACCACCCAGTTGGTCAGCAGGCCGCCGCCGCTGCCTCCGGTCACGCCAAGCTTCTTTGGATCAACATAACCACGCTTCAGCACCTCATCCACGCCAATCATCAGGTCGCGGAAGTCATCGCCGGGATAGTGATATTGAATAATATTCCCAAATTGCTGCCCGTAGGACGTGCTGCCGCGCGGGTTTGGATACAGCACCACATAACCCTTGGCTGCCATCCATTGCATCTCATGATCAAAGACAAAACCATACGCCGCATGTGGCCCGCCATGAATATTCAAAATAAATGGATATTTTTTTGACGCATCAAAGTCAGGCGGCTTCTGTATCCAGCCATGGATCTTCTTGCCGTCAAAGCTTGTGTACCAGATTTCTTCCGGCTCGGTCAGGTTGAGCTGCGAGAACAATTTGTCATTGATATGCGTCAGCTGGCGCGGTTGGCCGCCGGAAGCACGGTCCACCCAGAACAGGTCGCCGATGTTTGTTGGCGTGGAAATTTCAACCACCAGTCCCGCTGTGTCATTGGTTGCGCGAAACCGCTCCACTGCTTGGTTCCCGCGCGTAATCTCCGTGATCTTATCTGAGGCAATGTCCACCTGAATCAGGTTGGCTCTGCCTTCGCGCGCCGTTGTGGTGATCAGGCTATTGCCATCGGCGGTCCACACAATATGGTCCTGGCCGCCCGCGCGCGGAGTTCCCTGGTCTCCGCCGACACCGCTGCAAACATCAAAGTCATAATTCGCTGTCAGGTTGCGCGGCTTCGCGTCCGCCGCTAAATCCATTACCCACAGATCAGGCTGCGTGTACGATTGCACCGGCTCTTCCACTGACGCGCAGAATGCCAGCCGCTTCCCGTCTGGACTCAGCGACAGCTCACGTGGGCCCATGTTGATGGTTACAATTTTTGCAGGCTCGCCGCCCGATGCTGACACAGAGTAAACATCAGAATGCGGATGGTCATAAGAAGGATCGTCAACGCGATCCGTGGTGAAGTAAATAGTGCCTGAGTCCTTTGACCACATGATGCCGCTTTCAGAATATTTGCCGCTGGTAAGCTGCTTCGGTTTTACTTCATCGTCAGAATTTTGCGGTGCAGTAATAACCCAGATGTGATCTGGATGTTTGTAATCTAAATAGCCGCCGCCATTGATGCGATAGACCGAACGGGTAATCACCCTTACATCGCTTTCGTGCTCAGCATCCGCGCTTTCCTCTTTTGCCGCCTGCCAGAATTTTTCATAATAAGCCTCCGACTCACTCTGGGCTTTGTTGCTCGGTGTTTCTTTGGAGCTTTTTTGAGCAAGCTTACTTTTTGCAAGATCGCTCATTTCTCTTTTCCGCTGCTTTGCCAGATCTTCCGGAGACGTATCACTGGTAAAGGCGATCATTTTGCTGTCTGGCGACCATACCGGCCCGCCTGCGCCACGCACCAGGTCAGTAATTTTCCATGACTCGCCTCCGCCGCTCACCGGCAACATATAAAGTTGCGGAGCCGCTCCGCGCCCACCCGCGCCAGGACCAGCAGGAGCTGCCGGTGGCTCAGGCGCGCGCACAAATACCAGCCACTTTCCATCCGGCGACCAGCGCGGCGAAGAATCATGTTTGCCATCCGTCATCCGCCGTGGCGCTTCACCGCCGCGCGTGGAAATGCTCCAGATCGATGTGTCATATCCGGTCTTCTTTTCATCCACGGTGACTTTCACAAAAGCTACGCGGGACCCATCGGACGAAATTTGCGGATCGCCAATCCAGTTGAACTGGAAAATATCTTTCTCGGTAATTGAGCGCTTTTGTCCCTGGGCTGACTGCGATAAAGCTGATTGCGAAAAAGAAAGACCAGTAATTGCCGCTGTCAGAATCAGCGCAATCGGAAGAAGACGAACAGCACGTCGCATAGGAACTCCTTAAGGGAAACGCACTTTTATAGCGGGTTGAAAGAAAGTTGTCCAGCGGCGCATGGCAGCATTGAATGTAGCGGACGGGATTAAGGCCAGGGCTGCGTACGAAGCGCTGCGCCAAGTTTTGGTCGATGTAAAATGAGCTTCTGCGAAGGACACCACTCATGCGGGCAGAAGATTGGCGGAGCAGGCTCTCCGTAATGGCAAAGGATCTTGAGGTTGGGGTGCGGCAACTGCGCCGCTCACCGGCAACCTGCGCCACACTGCTCATTACGCTGGCTTTGGGGATTGCCGCCACCACGGCCATGTTCACGCTGGTGAATGCATGGCTTCTCCGTCCGCTGCCGCTGAAAGATCCGCGGGAACTGGTAAGCATTTGGCGCACCAGCCCGGAAGCGCCGCGCGAGCCAGCTTATTTCAATCTTTATCATGACTATCTGGTGTGGGCTGCGGAGAACAAAACGTTTCAATCCCTGGCTGCCACTTTTGAACAGGATTACGCATTGACCGGCGCGGGAGAACCGGAGCAGATTCACGGCGCGGTGGCCACCTGGAATTTTTTTTCCACTTTGAAAACATCCTCAGCAACTGGACGGCTCTTTTTGCCCGATGACGTGAATGGCGGCCCGGCCTGCGTGATCAGCTATTCCTTATGGGAATCACATTTCGGCAAAGCAAGCAGCTTGATAGGCCAGGGCATTTCTCTCAACGGCAAAATGTATCGCGTGCTGGGCGTGCTGCCGCGCGGATTTTCCGTGCGCGTGCTCGATCGTCCTTTTGAAACCGCCGTGTGGACGCTGATTGAAGCGAATGATCCGGGGCACAACGCGACTTCACCCGCGCCGGTTGCATTGATCGGCAGGCTCAAGCCCGGCACCACCATGGCCCAGGCAGAGTCAGATTTAAGCGCAATGCAAACCGAATTGAACCGCCGGTTTCAGGGGTATCCGCCGAACGTGGACGTTCTGGTTGTTGGCTTACAGCAGGACAACACGCGAACCATCCGCAAATCATTGTTGTTTTTATTTGCCGGTGCGGGCGTGCTGCTTTTGATTGCGTGCGTGAATGCCGGCAGCCTGATTGTGGGCAGGAACTCGCATCGTGCGGCGGAATTCGCGGTGCGCGTGGCGCTGGGATGCAGCCCGCTGCGTCTGCTCCAGCAAATTACCCTGGAAATTATAGTGCTGTTTTTGCTTGCCGGCCTTGCTGGTCTGGCAATAGCGGCGGCGCTGGTCAAATGGTTTGTTGCAGCAAATCCTTTTGGCATGCTGCCGCCGGGAGGAATCGGGATTGACGGAAAAGTTCTTGCAATAACTGCCATGCTCGTTGGCCTAACCTCATTGGTTTTTGGCTCATTGCCGGCGTTTCGCGCCTTACGATCACGCAGTACTGAAGCGCTGCGCAGCCGAAACGGCGCTCCGGGACGAAAACACCTTCACTCACGCATGGCGTTTGTGGGTATTGAGTTCGCTCTTTCCGTGGTGTTATTGGCGGGCGCGGGACTGCTAATCTCCACCTTCGCCAAAATCAATGCGCAGCCCACGGGATTTAATACCAATAACGTTCTGGTGGCGAGCGTTGCCGTTCCTTTCCGTGTGTACTCCACCACGGATGACCAGGCGCGCTTCAGTACTCAGGTGCTGGAAAATCTGGAATCCAGTTCCCAGGTTCGCAAGGCGGGTGTTGCGCTGGCGTGGCCCTTTGAGATTAACGGACTGTACCCAGTGGAGGCTGAAGGAAGCAAGGCCACATCCCTGGCGCAAATGCCTTCTGCCGCATATCTGATGGCAGGGCCGGGATATTTTGATGCGCTCGGCATTCCTTTGTTGCGGGGTAGAAGTTTTACCATGCAAGATCACGCCGGCATGCCGGATGTTACCGTAATCAATGAAGAGCTCGCGCGCCTAGCATTCCCCGGAGAAGATCCCATTGGGAAGCAAATCCGCGTGCATCACGCGGGAGAAAAAGCGGCCACTGCGCCATGGGAAACCATTATCGGCGTGGTGGGGGCCACGCGCTCAGTGCGCTATAACCAGGTGCAATGGGACCGCTATCCCGCAATGTACACCTCCATGTTCCAGCAAAAGCTTGCAGGCAAGCAGGCGCGCTTTGACGCTGAAAACATGTACTTTTATGTTCAAGGCCAGCCAGGAACAGATGCGCGCATTATTGCCGCGGCCGTGCACAAAGCCGATCCTAACCTGCCGGTGGGAGAGGTGCGCAGCACGGGCGCAATTGTGCGCGACCTGCGCGCACAGCCACGGTTGCGCGCAACTTTGCTGGGAAGCTTTGCGGTGATCACGCTGGTTCTAGCGGGAATAGGCGTTTATGGCGTGATGACGCAATTGGTTGAGCAGCGCCGGCGTGAAATTGGAATCCGCATGGCGCTGGGAGCAATGAGCGCCGATATTCTCGGCCTGGTCCTGCGGCGCGCTCTGCTTCTGGCAATCGCGGGTATTGCCATGGGACTGATTGCCATTACCGCGCTTCACCGCATCTTGAGCAGCTTTCTGTATGACGTTTCACCGCTTGATCCGTTCATCTTTGCCGGCGTCATCGTAATTCTTACCATCATTGCTCTGCTGGCGAGCTACGTTCCCGCGTGGCGCGCCACGCGCATTGAGCCAACGGAAGTACTGCATGCGGAATGACTTTGTGCACCGGTGATCTAAGATTTTATTTTGCCGCCAATAAATGTGTAGTTAATGGATTTATAAACAAATCTTCACAATACCCTCTGGCGTTTCACCTCAGCGGAAATTCGCATCCTACTTATAAGTTCACTCCACATATTTGTTGTGTTTGTTGAAAGAGGTGCGCATGATCTATACCAAGCAGGTTTTTATAAGCCAGCCAAGACAGGCTTTAAAGAAATCGCCAGAGTGCGATTCTCGCTTCCAAGTTGCTGCGGGAGCGAGT
>DASRCD010000769.1:0-3105 GCA_035653315.1 Candidatus Angelobacter sp. | reverse complement strand
AAGCCAAAGCGCAGATGCCAGCCTTCATTCCACTCAAAGTTGTCGGCCAGGGTCCAATGGAAATAGCCGCGCAGGTCCACGCCTTCCTGTAACAGTGTGCGCATCTGGTTGAACGTTGACTCAATCACCCATGGGCGTATCCGGTCATTGCGATCAGGCACGCCATTTTCCAGGATGTAAATGGGCTTTTTGAATCCGGCAAAATGTTCCACCGCGTTGCGCAAGCCTTCCGGATAAGCCTCGCCATAAGGGACCTCAATGCCGGAATCTCCCTGCGGCTTGTGTGGTGGAACCGTGATCTGAAAAAACAAAGTCTTCGGGCTCTTTGCTTCAAACCCAACGCGCAGGCGGCTGTAATAATTAATGCCTATAAAATCGCACGTATCCTTGACTTCTTCCAGGTTCTGCCCGAATTTGTTAAAGGGAAAAGGCGCACTGCCGCTCTGGATGCTTTCAGCAAAATTGTTGTTGAACCGGCGCTGGATGAATCCGCAGATCCAGCGATCTGCGGCAGACTCCGGCCTGCGAGGCTTGAATACAACATAATGCTGCGCCCAGCCAACATTCGCGCCGGCCTGCAAAGAATGAATCATGCGATAAGCCGCGGCATGCGCCAGACAGAGATTGCGCGTGACCCGCGCCAATTGAATGAACCGGCCTTTTCTTCCCGGTGGAAACTCGCCCAGAAAATAGCCCAGTGAGGAATAAACATTCGGTTCGTTGAATGTGACCCAATCGCGACAGAGATCGCCCAGCGCTCCAATCACCCGCTTGGTGAATCGCTCAAACAGCGCAACAGATTTTTTTCCCAGAAACGCCTGCTGCGCCTCAAACCAAAGCGGATTCGTAAAATGGTGCAGCGTTACAAACGGCCGTATGCCGCGATCATGCAGCGCCTTGAGCATCTGGCGATAGCGCGCCAGGGCGGCATCATCCCACTTGCCTTCCTGAGGTTCAATCCGGCTCCACTCCACGGAGAGCCGCAGGGCATTTACCCCCAGCTGCTGCGCAAGGTCAAAATCTTTTTCCGCATTTTGCCACCAGTCACACGCCAGCCCAACACAATCTTTTGACTTGATGCGGCCGCGCTGCTCCCACACCGCCCATTGATTATTGGTATTGCCGCCCTCTACCTGATGAGAAGAAGTAGCTACGCCCCAGATAAAATCAGCGGGGAACGCGGAAGCTTGATCACGGGGCTGTATATCCATTCTTTAAATCGAATTTTAGACCTTTTGCCGCCAGTATCCATGGTCGTGGAGAAAATAATTATCATTCCAGGAATTCAGCATGGTCTTCAGGAACATGCCCACAATCTTGAGATGGCCCATGTTGCGGAACCGGCGATTCGTGGTGTGAATGCGCCCGCTCACAATTCCAAACCTGCGATTACGGACTTTTTTGCTCAACAAATAATCTTCCGCATACAGAGCGCCTTCATGGAAACCGCCAAGCCGGTTGAAAGTTTCTCTATCAAACAGCATGAACATGCCGGTGCTGAACGGCTTGAAAATCACCGATCCGTACTGCGCTACATTGTTAAGAAAATAAAGAAAGTTATCGCGCACCGTGCCTTGCGAGCACCAGATGTTCGTGGTCACGCAGTGCAGTTTGCGGCGCTCCGCCAGTTCCATGGCGTGGCGCACCAGTGTGCGGTCTTTCAATTCCATATCAGCGTCAATAAACAGCACATAAGGCGAGCCGGCTTTACGCGCGCCGGCATTGCGCCCAACTGAGGGCAGGCCACCCGGGATCACTTCAATATTCAGCCGGTCGCCAAATGATAAGGCCAGTTCCTGTGTGCCATCCGTGGATCCGGCATCAGCCACGAACACCTTCGTAGATTTCATCAGCCCATAGTCCTGTCGGCACAGTGACTCCAGGAGTGTCGGCAAAAGCCGCGATTCGTTCTTCGCTGGGATCACGATTGTCAATTTCGGCAACGTATTCATGGATGCAAACTCCTTCCGGGTCAACTGTGATGTAGGTGCATCGCTGGTCAACCCATGCGCCCGAGTTGTAATACTCAACTCCGTCCCTTACGCGGGCCAGGGGAACGTGCGTGTGGCCGCAAAAAATGCGCTCAGCTTTGCCAGGTTTTGCGTAGCTGAGCGCGCCGTGCGCTACCTGTTCTGAGAGACGCAACCATCTTGTGTTCAGACGGTCCAGGTAACGGGCAAACGTTTGTTTCTTGGAATCAATTTTCTGTAGCTGTAAAAAAATGAACTGGCCCACCTTGCTGAGCAGGGCGTTCTTCACCGCAAAGCTATCAAACTGGTGGCCATGGATAGCCAGATGTTTTTTGCCGCCGCACTGCCACGCGTATTCCTGATAGACCGGGATGCCCACCAGATGAGACATGACTTCCGTCAGTCCGTGGTCATGGTTCCCTTCCACCCAGATCACTTCAACGCCGTGCTTGGGATTGGAAAGCTTGCGGATATGCCCCAGAAATTTCCAGTGTTCTTTGGTAAGACGGCGGAAATTGAGGTCGGCAAAAATATCACCCAGCAGAATCAGCCGCCTGAACCGGACTGATTGCAGAAAAGCCAGCGCATCGCCGGCCCGGCTGACCTCAGAACCAAGGTGCAGATCAGAGATAATTACAGTCTCAAAATAATTTCCCTGCATGCACTATATTTGTAGCAATCCAACGTTAAAGCCCTGCAACAACCATATGAATATCCCGTAAATAAACGGGGAGAATCTAATGCGCTAATAAACCAGCAGGTTGCATTGGACACAACGAAATCATCCGGCAATGCAAGGCAGGAGAGATAAAAATTAATCTGCTAAGCGACTGCGCCATGAGCGATTCGATGGAACTTGGCGCAGGCATAGCTTCAATACGAAGCGAACTCGACTGCGCACAGCAGACGACATTCATCGACGAAAGAGCGCCCAAATGCGACTTAAAACGCCAAAAGACCCAATGAAATATTGGCGGCAAAAAGATGAATATTTTGCGATACAAAAAAAGGGCCCGGAGGTCAGCGGGCCCATTTCAAGGAGTTATTAAGAGAGAGAAAAATTCAGAATTCGAACGTTCTCTTGTATTGCCACTTCCAATCTTGTACTCAACAAATATGAACGTAAAGTCAATGC
>DASRCD010000768.1:0-7398 GCA_035653315.1 Candidatus Angelobacter sp. | reverse complement strand
AAGGTTACATCCACGCCCAACCAGGATAATCCCATTTCAAACGGCGAATTTCCCATTTTGGGCAATGACGTTTGGGAGCACGCCTACTATCTCAAATATCAGAACCGCCGCCCTGACTACCTGAAAGCCTGGTGGAATGTGGTGAACTGGGACGAGGTCAATAAGCGTCTCTCACACGCAGATAGTTTCTTTAAGAAATAACTAACAATAGCGCAGCCGGTTTTATCGCAGCCGCCCAGCAATGGGCGGCTTTTCTTTTCAATTTATCTGCATGGACCTTTTGCTTTATCGTTCTAATACAAATTCGTGGGGAAAGTTTGCCAAGCCATGCTCGAAAATATTTTTCAGGACTTGCGCTATAGCGCGAGAACGCTGCGTAAGAATTCCGCCTTCACCGTTATCGCCACATTTATTCTGGCGCTGGGCATCGGCGCAAACACAGCGATCTTCAGCATTGTTGACGTTCTTCTTTTTCGTCCCTTGCCCGTTTCAAAAGCAAAGGAGTTGGTCCGTGTTTTTAATGGCAAAACCAGGGGAACTGTCGGCGCGCCTTATATTTCCTATCCGGCTTTTCTCGCATACCGCAGAGACGCGAATGCCTTTTCCGGACTTGCGGCATATATAGACCGGTTTCCCGCCAATGTTTCAGCCACCAGGATTGCCGCGCAACGTGTGGATGCGGGGATGGTTACTGGAAATTATTTTCAAGTTTTAGGTACTAAGGCCGCGTTTGGAAGAACTTTGACTACAGAGGACGATCAGGCTGGAGCGCCGCCTGCCGCCATGCTCGGCTATAACTTTTTTCGGCGTAGCTTTCCATCAGCTTCAGATGCGTTAGGTTCGCAAATTCTGTTGGATGGGCAATGGTTCACCGTAGTAGGCATTACGCCGGCAGGTTTCGGCGGCGTCTCATTTGAGAACTTGCCTGAAGTCTGGCTGCCGATGACTCACGCTTTGCAAATTGATCCTTTGCTCAAATCCCAGATTCCGCTTGGGCATGAATCATTTGCGCCTTTCTCCGTGATCGGCAGGCTCAAGCCTGGAGTCAATATCATGCAGGCACAGGCACAACTGGAAGCATTGGCTGCACAACGCGGAGCAGGAAAACCAATCCCGGCAGAAGGAGGGCTACTGCGTCCCTGGCCTGCATTGGTTCCAGTGACTACGGCGGCCCGGCAAAGCAATGCGCAGTTTTCATTTTTGTTGCTGGGCATTGTTGCTTTGGTCTTGCTGATTGCCTGCGCGGATGTGGCAGGGCTTATGTTGGCGCGCTCTCAAACCCGGCAAAAGGAAATTGCTGTGCGCATCGCGTTAGGCGGGCCTCGCTATCGCATTATGGCGCTGCACCTTGCGGAAGCCCTTCTGGTTTCCGGTATGGGAGCCATTGTGGGCTGTTTGCTGGCCGCATGGGGCATGAAGCTGATTGTCCATACAGCCCCGCAAACTTTGGATCTGCCGCTGGATCGCGCATCTTCCATTCTTGATCTGCGGGTGCTGCTATTCACCGGACTTGTGGCTCTTGCTTCTGCAATCGCCAGCGCATTGGCTCCAGCGCTGAAGTATTCACGGACTGATGCCACGCTTGGAATCAGAAGTGATTCAGCAAGATTCACTGCTCTAAGCCAAAAGTTTTCCGCTCAGTCTGTTTTAGTAGTGATGCAAGTTGCAGCTTCAGTGCTCTTGCTGGTGGGCGCCGGCCTGTTGACCCGCACCTTATGGCACGCTTCGCAGATACGTCTGGGATTCAATCCGGAGCACACCGTTTTTGCTTCCACAGATCCCATCCGGCAAGGTTATGACAAAAATGCGGCAGCATTGCTGTCTGGTTCGTTGTTGGATGCCTTGCGCGCTCAACCGGGAGTGGAATCGGCAGCTCTGGGCGTTCCTCCGTTGCAGCCAAACTTGAGCACGCAAGTGAATATTGAAGGCAGTGGTCAGAAAGATGGGGAAAGGACTGACATTGAACTCGCAAGAGTAAGTCCGGGATACTTTGCTACAGTCGGTATACCGTTGCTGAGAGGGCGGGATTTTCAGCAGTCTGATACCGCTGCTACACAGGGCGTAGCTATTGTGACTGAAGCGTTCGCGCGCAAGCATTGGCCCAATGAGAGTGCCTTGGGCAAGCACATGGATGGTGTAGGCATTCATGATCAGACATTTGAAGTGGTCGGCATCGTGGGCAATAGCGCCGGGTATGATGTGCGACATGAATCTGCGGGAGTGGTCTATTTTCACTTCGACCAAAGTTATTTGATGTTTCCATGGCAGCCAGATATCACTTTGCTGGCGAGAGGCCAGGGTGATTCAGGCTGTTGATTGGCGCCATTCGCAGAGCGGTCTCAACGGTTGATGCCGCATTGCCGGTTTTCCATGCGCGCACATTGGAAGATCAAGTAGCCGGCGTGCTGGGAGAAGAGAAATTCCTGGCACATTTATTGTTGGTCTTTGCGATGATCGCGGTTGTGCTTGCTGCTGCCGGTGTGTTTGGGCTTATTTCCTATAGCACGGAGCGCGCTACGCACGATTTCGGTATCCGCATGGCCCTGGGTGCACAACGCACGCATGTCTTATGGCTGGTGCTGCAAAAAGGTCTGGTTATGTCCGTGGCTGGTCTTGTTATTGGATTGGGCCTGGCATTCTGGCTTACGCGCGTTCTCGCCAGCCTTCTGTTTGGCGTGAGCCGGCATGATCCTGCCACGTTCCTGGGCGTTGCCGCCATAATGGTTGCAGTCGCGCTGCTGGCCTGTTATCTGCCCGCCCGGCGAGCCACCTTGGTAGATCCGCTTATTGCGCTGCGAAATGAGTAAATGCAGATTAAAAGCTCCAGGTCACCGCTACTTCTTTGTCTTTGCCTTTAGCAATATCTAAACTTTTTAAACTAGTTTCTAATTTAAGAGAGCATTTGAGTCGTTCCCGTCGGATGGGGCCGCCCTCCTGCTTCGATTTCAAATTGGGATTTGCCGTTCCATTTTTAACCAGCGCCCGCGCCATACGTACAATTTGACGTTTGCATTCTGGCCTGTTCAGGTGTACAGTTTTGTTCGAATATATATCATGTCACGATAAACTCAATACACGATATATTCACGATACGATATATATTCCTTTCTTGCGGCTGCTTCCGGGATGCCAATAAGCCGAAAGAGGGTGGGCCTGAACGATTTGAAAAACTTGCAATACTTAAGGAGCGCCAGTCTATGAAATCTGAAGAAGGCGGCTTTTTTCTGCCGCAAAACGCATCAAAGGCAAGAATCAAAGAAGCGCAAAACACCCGCAGGAACCGCGCTGAAATCGTAAAAGCATACTCCCATGGGAAAGTTTCCCGCCGGGAATTGATGAAATGGGGCCTTATTACAACCGGAGGACTTCTAGCCCCGATTCACGGATTAAACCCATTTGTCTCCAGCGCGTATGCCGCTGACGATACAGTAGCCACCATCCCCACAGGAGCGCCTCCAAGCCCGCTCTTTGGTGTAAAGCCGTTCACTCAACCCATGCCGCGGTTTGACGTGCTTCCGCGGATTCCGGTTTCATCTTTAAATCCTGCGCCACAAGCTCAATCAAACCAGACAAAGCAGGCAGTTGATCCCGCCCTTGGTGGTGGATATGGCCCTATTGAAGGCCGTCCGCCGGGACCAGTGTGGGCCCATCAGCAGTTTGATCTGCTGCCGCCGGCCATTGCGGTAAGCGCATCGGTTGAAGGAGCAAAAGTTAATAACGCCTATAATCCGGGGACAGCTGCCAACCTGAATTCAGAAATTGATCCCACACTTCCATTCAGGCAGCGCTTTCATCCCGGCCTTCCTGACCAGAACCCGCTCGCGCTCTGGACTTACAATGGCACGCTTCCACCCAAGTTGATGCAGGTACGCTATGGGGAGCCTGTGCTCTTCCGTTTGCAAAACAAACTGCCTGCGGATGTATCACAGAATGGCGGCTTTGGACGGCACACCATTTCCACTCATGAACACAATGGCCATCACGGGGCCGAAAATGATGGCTTCACCGGAGCTTATTTCTTCCCTAACCAGTTTTATGATTATCACTACCCCATTGTGCTTGCTGGACGTAACAGCATCAACACGAACGCAACTGACCCGCGCGCCGGAGGTCCCGCGGACAATGGCGGTATCAATAAAATTCCCGGTGACTGGCATGAAACCATGAGCACGCACTGGTTCCACGACCACATGTTCAGCTTTACATCGCAGAATGTGTACAAGGGAATTGCCGCCATGTTCAACATTTACAGCGCGCTGGACCGCGGCAATGAAGAGTTGAATGACGGCGTGAATCTGCGGCTGCCTTCAGGGACAGCCAATAACTGGGGCAACCTGGATTATGACGTGAACCTGGTGCTGGCGGATAAAGCCTTCGATCAGGATGGCCAGCTTTTCTTTGACATTTTTGATTTCGATGGGTTTCTGGGCGATGTAATGACCGTGAACCTTGCGTATGATCCTTACTTCGAAGTGGAACGGCGCAAGTATCGGTTCCGCATTCTTAACGGAGCGGTTTCCCGCTTCTTTAAGGTTGCACTGAGTGATGGGTCGCCGATGATCCAGATCGCGAATGATGGCAATCTGCTGCCCCAGCCAGTCACTCTTACGCAACTTGACGAGCAAGGGATTGCCGAACGCTATGACATTGTGATTGATTTTTCACGCTACAACGTTGGCGATAAAGTCTGGATGGTGAACCTGTGCGAACACCGGGACGGAAAGAAGCCCAATAAAGACCTCAGCCTGGCCGATGCTCTTGCCGGTCAATCGCTGGATCCTTGCGTGGGGAAATTTCTGGAGTTTCGCATTGTGCGTGATCCGGCCAAGCCAGACTTGAGCCAGGTCCCGGCAACGTTGATTCCCAATCCTGATCTTTCCAGTGTGCCACTGACTCGCGAACGCACTTTTGAGTTTGGCAGCGGTGGCAAACAGACCACCAATGATCCTGTAACTTCCTTCATGGGGCCATGGGGCATCACCACGGACTCTGACGGAAGAATGCTGAACGCTGATTTCGGGCGCATCTCCGCCGCGCCAAAGTTCGGCACGCGTGAAATCTGGACGCTGCAAAACAGCGGCGGTGGATGGGACCATCCTATTCACATCCATTTTGAAGAAGGCCAGATTCTTGCGCGTAATGGCAGCGCTGCCAATGTTCCCGCATGGGAAAAAGGACGCAAAGATGTTTATCGTCTGCGTCCGGGTGGAAGCGTGACCCTGACCATGCAGTTCCGTGATTTTGGCGGAATGTTCATGGAGCACTGCCACAACACCGTGCATGAAGATAATGCCATGCTTCTGCGCTGGGAAATCGACAATGCCGGCGGTGCGTTCCTGAACCCGCTGCCAACACCGATTCCAAAGGCCCAGGGCGTGACGTTTGAAGATCCGGACGAAATTCTCCCGACTGCCTTTTAGGCGTGCAACCCCCAACCCAGACCTGGCAGTTGCTCATAGCTGCGCTCCTGCCAGGCCTGGCCCTATCACAGTTGCAGGCAGAAAGGAGACTTGAATGCGCCGGAAGATTTCCATCTCGGATGTGCTGTTTATTGCTTTGGCAATGATTGCTGCTGCTTTTTTGCTGGTTCGCGATGCCTCAGCCGGAACCCGCTGGGGAGCGGACTACTTTCCCAACGTGCCGCTTGTTACACAAGACGGCAAAACGGTCCATCTCTATGATGATTTGCTCAAGGGCAAGACTGTTGCCATTAATCTGATCTATACGCATTGTCTGGATTCGTGCCCACTGGAAACCGCGCGCCTAGCCCAGGTGCAGCGGATGCTTGGCGATCGAGTGGGCAAAGATATTTTTTTCTACTCCATCAGCATTGATCCGGAGCATGACACGCCGGAGGCCATGAAGGCTTACGCGGAAAAATTCCACGCAGGGCCGGGATGGCTATTCCTGACCGGAAAAAAAGCTGATGTTGACCTGATTGCGCATAAACTCGGCCTTTACTTTGATCCTGGACTGAACCGTGATGGCCATACTGTGGATCTAATGATCGGTAATGAGCCCACCGGACAGTGGATGCGTAATTCTGCCACCGACAATCCGCGCTTTCTTTCCATGATGATCGGCGACTTTATTGATGCAAAAAGGGCGCACACGCAACAAGCCCAGAAAAGCTACGCGGAAGCGCCGAAGCTGGTAGTGAATGACAAAGGGCAATACCTCTTTGCTACCCGCTGCGCAGCCTGCCATACCATTGGCCATGGAACCAGCATTGGCCCGGACTTGCAAGGCGTGACCAACATCCGTGATCGCGCATGGCTGCTGCATTTCATACAAAAACCTGATGAGATGCTGGCGGCCAAGGACCCCCTTGCCACTACGCTTTTCAAGCAGTTTAAAGAGGTCCAGATGCCTAACCTGCGTCTGGGACCAGAAGATACGGAATTTGTGGTGCGATATCTGGAATCCGCTTCCGTTGCCGCAACGGGCCAGACCACGGCAGCCGTAAAACCGTAAAGCTGGAAGAGTGGAGAATTACGAATGGAAGTGTCTCAACCGGTGCGCCTGCACGGTTAAGATTAAATCTGTGTTGATACCAATTCGCTTAATGAGAAGCCAAAAGGACCGGCCAGAGCTACTCTTTTTCTTTTGTCTTTTTGGCTTCTGATTTTTTAGGTTTCGGCTCTTTGTCTTTGCCCTCTTTCCCCTTGGCAGTCTCTGAACCCTCTTTTTTATCCGATTTTTCTGAGGCAGAGGGTGTGGTTGGGTCGCTCTTGCCGGCGTAATCAGTCACATACCAGCCTGTGCCTTTAAACTGCACGGCCGGGGCATGCAAAAGCTGCTCTACCGGGCCGCCGCATTCAGGGCACTTCTTAACAGGAGCATCAGAAAACTTCTGGATTTTTTCGAATCTGTGTTTGCACTTCTTACACTGGTATTCGTAAAGAGGCACGTAAGGACACCTTTGCAGCTATAGGTTTAAGTCTGATGCCATTTTAGGGTGAGACACGGAATGCGGTCAACGCGTGCAGGCGCAGCGCTGATGTATTCTGGAGCAACTTAAATGAATCCCGCAATGGCTGAATTCATGGAAAAAACGCAGGGCATACAAGCAGGCAAGCTCTACATTGTCGCCACTCCCATCGGTAATCTGGAAGATATTACCTATCGCGCGGTGCGGGTGCTGAAAGAAGCTGGCCTGATTGCCTGTGAAGACACGCGCCACACAGCCAAGCTCCTGCAGCATTATGGCATTGATAAGCCGATGATCAGCTACCATGAGCACAATGAGAGCCAGCGCGCGGAAGAACTGGTGGAGAAACTGGAGCAGGGAGTCACCATCGCCCAGGTTTCTGATGCCGGTATGCCTGGCATTTCTGATCCGGGCTATCGGGTGATTAAGCAGGCAATTGAGCGAGGAATACTGGTTGTGCCGGTTCC
>DASRCD010000767.1:0-2833 GCA_035653315.1 Candidatus Angelobacter sp. | reverse complement strand
ATAACACAAAGGGAGCTTTCCTCAATACGAAGCTACTTTGGCTCCCGTCATCCTTCGGCCCAAATCCACAAGTAGAAGGAGATTCTATGTCTGCAAAACCTCAAGTGGCACCTGCAATCCATCCACAATCTATACCCATTAAACAACTCTGGAGCTGCATAGGGTCAGCTGGAATCGTCAACTTAGATGATATGGAAAATGTGGAATTTTCCGGCGCAATCGTTAAGTTGCGAGGAACAGATCCTACTAAGTCCTCTGCAAAAGCAAAAGTAGAAAGTGTATTCCCTGAGCAAAAAATTCAGGCTGTCATCCGGTATGAACTTGAGCCTGTTCGTGGGTTGCTTCCCTCAAATCTGTTTGGAATGGCAATGCAAATTTATGGCCGTCGTGGAAGTGGCGACATCCAGGCAAAGTTGATTGCGGTAACAATTCCAACTGTCCCAACTGCTGCTCCCACGGAAACACCGCTCATCACATATATCGATCAGAATACTGACAGGCTACACTTCATCACCGATGTATCGCCATCGTTTGATCAGATGATTGATTTTGTGAATAACAGTTTTTACATCGAACTCACGCTCAGCGCGGTGGTTCGTATTGGAGCAATTTTGGTCGATCCCCCTGAAGTGGCTGCGATCCATCTGGTAGCCACGAAAGTTGTGGTACCCGATGTTTTAGGCCTTGTAGAAAACCCCGACGCGCGCGATATCCTGAGGCAAGCAGGGCTTAATTCAGCGATCGCCCCTCCTCCTGCATATCAAGGACACGATGGCAAGGTGACAGGACAAGATCCAGATCAAGGAAAGATTGTTCCGCGGCATAGCACGGTAACCTTGACTTTAATCAAACCCCCAAAAATCCCAGAGTGATCACTAGCCAGAACCACCAGACCAGCATGCTTTCATTACATGCGGTAAATCGGATGGTCAGAACAATTAAAGGGCGGCAATTCCGCCCTTTTTAATTGCCGGATTCAAAAGCATGAAACTTCTGAGCAATGTCAGGGGGTGATACGCAATTCACTACGCTCCTCCCGCCATCTGCTTTAAACGATCATTGGCAAAATATTGCGCCTGTCCTTCTTCAATAGCTTTCAAAATAAGACCGGCAACAAATTCGGGCGTATCGCCCTGGGCATAATTGGAGGCTGGCCCGCCGCCCGCAGGTTTTCCCATCCTGTTTTTTCCAAAGTTGGTTGCGGTAATGAACGGATAGACCTCGCTCACCACGATCTTGTCATTTTCCAGTTCAGCCCGCGCCGCAAGGCTGAAACCAAGCAGCGCCCGCTTGGAAGAAGAGTAAACACTGTATTGAGGTATGGTCATGAACGCCGTTCCGGAATTCACATTCACAATGCTGCCGCCGCCCTGGGAGCGCATGATGGGAATTACGGCCTGCATCGCCACAATTGGTCCCAGCACGTTGAGATGAAAAATCTCATCAAAAAGCTCAGGCTCAATCTCTTCCACCGCAGCCGCATAACTGCGCCCTGCATTGTTTATCAGGCCATCCAACCGGCCATAATGCTGATGGACAGTTTGTACGGCGTCGCGTACTGCATGGAAGTCTGTCATATCGGCAATGACTGGCAGGCTGCCGGGAAGCCGCGCAGAAAGTTCTTCCAACGCCGATTTGCTGCGGGCAAGCACCGCTACTTTTGCGCCGCGCTCCGCAAGGGCAACAGCGGTAGAGAGTCCAATTCCTGAGGACGCCCCGGTGACGAGAAAGACGCGATCTTTGATTTGCATGGAATATCTCTCCAATTTATTTGCAGTATGAATGGATCATTTTATCTGGATTATCAACCAGAAACGTCCATGCCTTGATGTCGGCGGGCAAAATCGACAAGCTCTGGTCGCCAACGTGTTTTGGTAAGGTGATTTGAGGCGTATGTACTTTGTTTATTTCTTTGAGAAACTATCGAAGAGTTCCATCTAAAGCATTTCAACTTTTTCTTTGACAAGCTCACGCCTTCATATTAATTTTTTCAACAATCAGAATAGGTTTGCGACATAAAAACTGTACCCCGAAGCGTGTGAAGAACATAATGGCGAACGATTGCAGCCGAGACAAAAGAGAAAAAATGAAAAAAGCCAGCATTCTAGCCTTTCTATCATTATCAATATTGACCGGATGCACCGGTTCAAGTTCAGGGCCGACAGCGCAAAAAGGCCTCGACCATCCTCAAGTGGCAAAAAAAGAATGGACTCTCACCGATGTCAAAGGCGACGTTCTCGGGATGGACTATGATGCCTATTCCCGGAGGCATCCGGATGAATGTTATGCAGCGATAGATAAGAACGTTTGCTTTGAGAGCAATCACTCAACTTATGCTGATATTAAAGCGGAAAAAAGGGCAGAATTTTTTCATGGCCAGCTAGTCAGCATTCAATATACGGTGAACCACACCTATAATGAAAAAACTCATAGTTTAGACGACGCTGAATTGCTTGCGGCCATGTTAAATAAGTTTGGCGCGCCCCTGGTTGATCAACCAGGCGTCAAGATATGGCGGAATGAAAGTGTATCTATTTTTTATACCAATCAACCTTCTGAACGAGATCCCACTTACCTGACTTTTACACTGAAAAGTCTGGCGAACGAGCGATCGGCAGAATGGAAGAAGGAAAAAGATAAGGCGGCAACGGACCACGCAGCCGCCGCAAAAAAAGATATGTAGGCCTGCTCTTCCAGACATGCATCAGGCTTAAGCAGTGGGTCATAAAAGGCAGTGTCCGGTGAAGTTCGCGCATGGGTGCTGCACTGAAGTGTGCTAGATTCAGGAACGCCTCAGAAGCGTGCTGGAATAAAGCGATCTTTGAAAATAGCA
>DASRCD010000766.1:0-2648 GCA_035653315.1 Candidatus Angelobacter sp. | reverse complement strand
GTTGTCCCGCACCACTAATGGGCGATTGGTTAAAGCATGGGATGCCACCGGAGTAATAACAAAGCCAGGGACTTCAGGCGAAAGAATGGGGCCGCCTGCCGCCAATGAGTAAGCAGTGGAACCAGTTGGGGTGGAGATGATCACTCCATCGGCTTTATAGTTTGCGACAAAATTGCCATCGACCCGTACCTCAAAATCCGTAATACGTGAGACGGCGCTCTGGTTCATTACCACTTCATTCAATGCTTCAAAGGCGGCTACGCACTGCTGGTTCCGCAATACTTCACAATGCAGCATAGGACGCAGGCTTACGTCACAGTTGCCTGTATCCACCGCCGCGAGAGTTGACTCAATCTCTTCTTGCCGGACTTCTGTAAGAAAGCCAAGTGACCCCAGATTCACACCGAGAATGGGAATACCGGCGCGGGCCACGTTGCGCGCAGTGGAAAGCAGTGTGCCATCACCGCCTAAGACAACCACAAAGTCAGGAGCTTTGCTGGCAAGGTCTTCACGCTCTGCCGGATCACATTCAGGGCAAAATTCGCGCGTTGTCTTGTCAGCCGTGACGGTGTAGCCATGGCTATGCAGCCAGTTTGCCACGCGAATGGCGATATTACCCAGTTCCGGCTTGCCGTGCTTGGAGATGATGGATGCTTTCTTCATCAGTATTCGGCGTGCAGAAGAAACTCGCGGTTCCCTTCCATCCCTAAAATGGGAGAATCTATTGATTCTATGTTCTTGCCGCCCAACTCTTCCACTTTTTGTTGAACCTTTAAAATCGCGCCTTTCTGCGCCTGTTCATCTTTCACAATGCCGCCCTTGCCCACCAGTTCCCTGCCCGCTTCAAACTGCGGCTTTACAAGAATAACGAGCTCACGCTGAGTGTTTTGCTCATGCATAAAAGCCAATTCCAGCACGGCAGGGAGAACGAGTGTAACAGAGATAAAAGAGACATCTATTGCGATGAAACTTATGGGACCGTGTGGGCCGGCTTTGGCCAGATCGTCCTGCGTGAGATAACGTGCGTTTGTCTTCTCCAGCAGCTTGACTCTTGGATCAGAGCGCAACCGGGCATGGATCTGCCCGTAACCGGTATCCACCGCGATTACCTGCATTGCGCCGTGCTGGAGCATGCAATCGGTAAATCCACCCGTGGAAGCGCCAATATCCATGCAGGTCTTTCCGGTAAGATCAATTTTCCAGTGAGTAAGAGCTGCTTCCAGCTTGACTCCGCCGCGGCCAACATACTTAAGATCATCGCCCAGCAGACGGACTGCTGACTCTGAATCAACGGGCGTGCCGGCTTTTTCAATTTTCTGCTCGTTCACCAGAACACGGCCGGAAAGCACCATGGCTTGCGCACGTTCGCGCGAGGGCACCAATCCGCGCTCAACCAGCAGCTTATCAATACGGATCTTCATCTACAGCAATTGTATGAGAAGACGAGTAAAGGCATATCTATGAAACTGTGTGAGCAGTTTCATGAGCAAAAATTTTGATTCAGATTTGAATTGGGATGCACATAGTATTCTTCTCTGAAAACGGATGCAAGACCCAAATCAATTTTTGTTTCATAAAATTTTTTGCGCAACTATTTTGCGAGAAAATTTTCAGCGTCTGATAAGAGCACATGAAGATGTGCAAAGCGACAAAATGCGCAATTTGCGCTGAGTTCTGGAAGCGATACCGCTCTTTTCCACATTGTTTTTCACCGAATTGTTGAAAATAGGTGAAAATGTTTGGATATAAATTTGCGTAAGCGCATTGTGGTAGAAGCGGACTGAAAATGAGGGACACAGCCCTGCTTTAGAATCGCATGCGATAAAATAATTCCACTTCATGGCCAAAACAAAAAGAAAACCTGTTGCCGTAAAGAAGAGCAAAAAAGGTCAATCCAATACCAGCTCACGTTCAGCGCACAAGAAAAATCCAACCCGCAAAAAACAGTCTGAGAAACCAATGGCGGTGCTGAATTCGCAGAACCTCAAAAAACTTTACGCTTTGATGATGAAGAGCCGGATGTTGGATAAACAGACAAACAGCACTGAAATTAAGTACACGATTTTCGGCTTTGAAGCGGCACTCGTTGGCGCCGGAGCCCATCTCCAGGCGCAGGATTGCGTGGCCATGGAACATAGCGGCTTTATTGCCAGCATGATTAAGGGCACCCCGCTCGCTTCCATTTTCGGCAGAGCTCAATCCACTGACAGAGTTCATGCGATTAAAGACCTCAATATGACGAGAGTCTGTGATCTGGCGAGAGAATTAAAAGGTAAAGGGCCAGCCATGCTGATGTTCTCTCCTCACGATTCAGGGACCCTGGTGTTTGAGCGTGAAGCGATGGCCCTCGCGGCAAAAGAAAAGCTCCCTCTTGTGTGCATGGTGGAAAAAAGCCTTGCTATAGAAGAAGCGGGCAAGCCAAATAAAACCGCGTATCGCGCAAATTCCGCTTTTTATCCGACCATAGCGGTGGATGGCGGAGACGTGGTGGCGGTTTTTCGTGTTACCCAGGAAGCGTTTCGCCGCGCACGTGAAGGCCACGGTCCTGCGCTGATTGAATGCTTCACCTCTCGCGCAAATCAAATGCAGGAATCAATGAAACAAAGTCTGGCCCAGGACCCGCTTGCTTTTATGGAGCAGTACTTGCG
>DASRCD010000765.1:0-6814 GCA_035653315.1 Candidatus Angelobacter sp. | reverse complement strand
GATTGAAGTGGGAAGAGTCTGAATGAGTCATAGATTTAGGTAAACGCAGAAGAGTAACACGTCCATCTCATCGTATGTTGTTATGATGTGGGGGCAGGTATGCTTTCTGCTCATCCCGCCTTCTCATTCCTTCGCGTCCTGTGTGTTCTTTTGCGGTAAAGGATTTTTCGCCTTTCTCCGTGTCTCCGCGTCTCCGTGGTGAGACTTGATTTGTGATCCACTATGGAATGAGAAAGGCCGCTCAGCGGCGGCCCGGGGGAATGCAGAAGCTATCGCGCAAAGGTGCCGACAAAGGCGCTGCGTTTATCATGGAGCGTCCATGTGGTGTTCAGGTCTTTGCCACGATATTCATCGGTCATGGCAACTGCAGCCATAGCATGGGACGTGGGAGTGAGCGGCTTGTAGTAGGTATCCTCGCTGCCACAGAGATGGTCTTTTTCGCCGATGGCGCGCGTCTCCACGGTTACAACATCACCTGCCATTAAACGTGCGCGTACGCTATGTTCGCCCGGTACCACTTCCATATCGATTTGCGTATCAATCACGTGGACTACATGGCGCAGAAGCTCACCGCCCATCTCCTGGGCAAAGTTGATCAGCGCCTGGCGCTGCTCGGGCGTGGCATGGCGGTCCACAATCAATACTGACTTGGCAGGATAGGGTTTGCCATAAGGATCGCCCAGCGTGGCTTGCGCTTTAATAGCGCCAACCACAGTGAGGCCGGCAAGTGAAACGCCGTCCCACTGTCCTGTGCCAATGTGCCACGCAACAATGGCTTCCTGGCCGGTCAGGTTCGTTTCACTGTTGGCAAAGCATTGCCCCACATAGACGTCAGCGCTGCGTGTCTCAAGGTACTCGCCCCTGATTTTTGCGGATGGACCATTTGGTTGGTCGGATGGTTGACCAGCAAAAGCTTGAGTGCTGAAAACCAGAATCAGGCCCATGAACCACAGCAATGCATTGCGCATAAAAACTCCGATCAAGCTATATTTTAAACAAAATGCAGGTTTGCTGGTCGGTGAAATCTGGGGCACAAAGCACCCATCCTTGAAAACATCCAGTCAACAGCCGCAGCAGTCCACCATCAGCTTTTGTTCTTTGTGAGCCGGCAAATCCGGCGCTTCTGGCTTGTTTTGTGACTGGCGTGAAATACTGTGTCGTTACACGGAAATGCATCATCTACTTCATACACTCTTTTACAGTTGAGGGAGCCATGGACCAAAAGCCGCAAACGCTGGGCAATCACGCCAAATATGATCCGGCATTTCATTTTTTCCTGATTCCAATCTTGTTGATCAATGTCATCGTTATTGGCGTTGAATTGTTCCGCTATCCTGGGGTGCTTGGGCTGTGGCTGCTGATTTTAGCTCTGGCACTGGCCGTGATGGCTGTCCGCATGCGCAGCTATGCTACTCATTTGCAGGACCGCATTATCCGGCTGGAAGAGCGCCTGCGCTTGGCTTCAGTTCTTGAGGAACCATTGCGTGCGCGCATCAGAGAACTGACGGACCCGCAGCTTATTGGATTACGCTTTGCTTCTGACGCTGAATTGCCCGCTCTCGTCCAACGCGCGCTCGATGAAAAACTCTCCCGTTCCGACATCAAGAAGGCCGTGCAGAACTGGCGTCCGGACTATTCACGGATCTAAGCCGCAAGGGATTGGTAAAACGGATAAGCCACAGTAGAGATGAAGTAAGAAAAGAAAGTTGATTGTTCCCATAAACCACTGATCCACTACTCAATTTTGGCAATTCCGGCGATTTTGGCATTCTTGTACAATTTCCCATCGCTCTCATAGGAGATCTTCATGCGCCGAGCCATTGCCGCCGTACTTATCTTTCTTATCGCCTTTTCGCCGCTTTCAGCTTCCAATGCTGACGATGAAACCCTGTACGGCTTTACATCCGCCACTTCCCATATGCAACGTGATTGGGAGAATAAATTCCGCGCCATCCCCGATACAAAGATCCTGCGCGACTCCATGCAGCGCCTGAGCGCGCGGCCGCATCATGTTGGCTCTCCGTATGACAAGCAGAACGCCGAGTGGATTCTCTCTCAATTCAAGTCATGGGGGCTGGACGCGCAGATTGAAACTTTTGATGTTCTCTTTCCTACGCCCAAAGAGCGCGTGCTGGAATTGACGGAGCCCACTCATTTCACGGCAAAGTTACAGGAGCCGCCGGTTTCAGTTGACCCAACTTCCAACCAGCAGAGCGAGCAACTGCCCACCTACAACGCTTATTCCATTGATGGTGATGTAACGGCCCCGCTGGTTTATGTGAACTATGGCTTGCCGCGTGATTATGAAGAGCTGGATCGTCTTGGCATCTCCGTAAAAGGCGCTATTGTGATTGCGCGTTACGGCAATTCATGGCGCGGCATCAAGCCCAAGGTCGCCGCCGAGCACGGCGCGGTTGGCTGCATTATCTATTCCGATCCCCGCGATGACGGCTACTTCCAGGATGATGTGTTTCCGCAAGGGCCCATGCGCAATGAGAATGGAGTGCAGCGCGGCAGCGTGATGGATATGCCCACTTATCCTGGCGATCCCACCACGCCAGGCGTGGGCGCAAAGGGCGATGTAAAGCGCCTTGCCATCAAAGACATTACAACGCTTACTAAAATTCCCACGCTGCCCATTTCATACGGTGACGCCAAGCCGCTGTTGGCTGCGCTGAAAGGCCCGGTTGCGCCGGAAAGTTTTCGCGGCGCGCTGCCCATTACTTATCACGTTGGCCCCGGGCCGGCAAAGGTGCATTTGAAAGTTGCTTTCAACTGGGACATCAAGCCTGTTTATGACGTGATTGCGAAAATTCCCGGCTCAGAGTCGCCCGACCAATGGGTGGTTCGCGGCAACCATCATGATGGCTGGGTGAACGGCGCGGAAGATCCCATCTCCGGCCAGATCGCGTTGCTGGAAGAAGCCCGTGCTTTTGGTCAGCTGTTGAAACAAGGCTGGAAGCCTAAACGCACGATTATCTATTGCGCGTGGGATGGCGAAGAGCCCATGCTTCTGGGATCCACGGAGTGGGCGGAGTACCACGCAGAGGAGTTGAAACAGCACGCAGCCATCTACATCAACACAGATGGCAACGGTCGGGGCTTTCTTGGGGTTGAAGGTTCGCATTCGCTGGAAAAGTTTGTGAACACCGTGGCGCGCGATATTACCGATCCTGAAAAGAATATTTCTGTGTGGAAGCGCCAGCAGGCGGAGCGCCTGACACAAGGCGAGGGAGACCGACGCCAGGAAGACAGGAAAGAAGCGCGCACCCGCCCTGATCTGCGCATTGGGCCGTTAGGTTCCGGCAGCGATTACACCGCGTTCATCGACCATCTTGGAGTTGCATCACTCAACGTGGCGTATGGTGGCGAAGACGATGGCGGCATCTACCACTCAATTTACGATGATTTTTACTGGTTCACGAATTTTTCCGACAAGGATTTTGTTTATGGACGCGCCCTGGCCCAGACTGTGGGAACCATGGTGATGCGCTTTGCCGATGCCGATCTTCTGCCGTATGACTTCAGCGATTTCTCTGACACCATCCACAAATATTCCGAGGAGTTGAAAACGCTGCTCAAGAATCGGCAGGAGCAGGTGCGCGACCGCAACCAGGACATTGATGACGGCATGTACAGCGCAGCGTCTGATCCGCGCCGTCCGACAGTGGCTCCGCCCAAGGAAGAAGTGCCGCCGTTCATCAATTTTGCTCCGCTGGAAAATGCGCAAAATGCGCTGGAACACAGCGCGCAGCGCTATGCCAAAGCAGCAAAAGCGTTCGGGAACGCGAATACCTCTTCGCAGTCGCTGCAGGCAATCAATACGAAGCTTCTTCTGGCGGAACGCAAGCTGATCAATGATGGTGGCTTGCCGCGGCGTCCGTGGTACAAACACTTGATCTACGCGCCCGGCTACTATACCGGATACGGCTCAAAGACGCTGCCCGGCGTGCGTGAAGGCATTGAAGAAAAACACTATCAGGAAGCTGAAAAAGAGATTGTGCGCGTGGCCCAGGCACTGCAGGATTATGCCGCAGCCATTGATGCAGCTGCGGCGGATTTAGAGAAGGCAGGGCGTTAGAAAACATTTCACCGCGGAAACACGGAGGGCGCGGAGAAAAACGGGTTGCTACTGATTTGCATCGATAAAAGACTGCTGGAATATTCAGCCTGTTCATCAATGGCAGTTTATTTTGCGATCACGGCAATGACGAACGATGATGGTAATTTTACTGTACCCACGCCATTCCGTCTGGACCGGGTCCGACATCAATGGTACCAATCTGCGCCAACTTGGCCAGATCAATGATGGCAACCTGTCCTGCCTGCGCGCAGGCTACGTAGGCGAGCTTCCCATCGGGCGCAATCTGGATTCCCAGCGGAACTTCTCCCACCGCAATCTTCTGCACCAGCTTGCGCTCTTTGGCATCAAGCACCAGGACCGCGCTTGATTCCGCATCGGAGATCAGCACCAGCTTTCCGTCCGGTGTGAATTTTAGCCGGTTGGAATGCTTTGTAAGACCGGGAATCGTTGCCACAACTTTCTTTGCAGCAGTATCGATCACGCTTACACCGCCATCGGCTGAATGCGCCGTCCACACCTCCTGGCCGTCCGGTGAGAGATCAATTGCTTCGGGGCGCTTGCCTACCGGAACAACCGTGTAATGCCAGTTGCCGTTCTGGCCCACCTGCTCCATGATGCCAATGGAATCAGAAAAAATATTTGACGTATAAATTCTGCTCTGGTCTTGATTGATCACCAGCATGTGCGTAAGGTCCTGGCCCGTGCCCATGATCCAATCCAGGCGGTCCGCCGCTGGATCATAGCGCGCGATCAGCTTGTTCATCTCCGCCGTGAAATAAACTTTGCCATTCCTTTCCACAATGCCATGTGGACGCCGCAATGCGCCCAGGTTTACCCGCCGCAGCTCTTTTTTCGCTCCCAGATCAATCACGGAAATACTTTCTCCGGGTGTCTGGTCGCCGTAATTCGTCACAAAAGCCAGCTTTCCATCCGAGGATACCGTGACCTCATGCGGGCCGGTGCCGGTTGGCACTTCACCAATAATTTTTCTGGCAGCGGGATCAACCATCAGCAGCTTGCCTTGTGGCTTGTTTAGAACCAGGAGCAGTGGTTTGGAAGGCTCAGCAGCATAAAGAAAATTACGGGCAATGGCCAGCAAAAAAAGTAAAACGGTGAGTGGCCGGACACGAATCATGAATCCCCCAAAGATGGCTTAACGGTGGCAGCGAGGCCGTAATCGCTTAGACGGGTAACATCTTCAAACGTGAGTGACGGCGAACGCTAATTGATGGACACAGATTCGCAAGTTCGATCTCCAATTTTGGAGAGCATCGCAATTATCTCAATCGTTATCATCTGTGTTTATCCGGTGAAGTTTGTCCTTTATGACCACCAAGGGAGCGCGATGGCTGCTAATTACTCTGAGCCCCATTCAAACGCCAGTGTGGGAGCGCAGCTCTTGCCCCTGACCTGAACTTCAGTTGTGCCCATGGTCCTGCCTTTTATAAAAGGGGTGAGAATGGCCCAGAATTCGCCGTGGGCATCCACGGTGGGCTGCGAGTCATGCACCTCCTGGTACGACTGCGTGTGGAAACTGAGCTTGTCGCCGGGAGTAAAGCCTTTGCCATGAACCAGCGCCAAAGCAAATTTCGGGCTCGCGCGAATTAATTCCAGGCTGCATGATTTGTCGGACTCAATCATGGGCGCGGGCACAACAGAAAAGAAGATACGGGTCTGGTGATCTTCAGACACCAGCGCATGGCGGAAGATTTCGCCAATGGCGGGTGAATAGGTCAGCTTCAGCTCTGCGCCTTTAAAGTGTTGCGCGCAGCTTTTGGTTGAATCGGGCGGACAACCAACTGTGCCATCTGCGGCAATGACAAGGCCTTCCATCATGGTGGCGGGTTCCGGGAACATAATGGGCCATGCAATCAGGTTATAAAATTTGTTGTGCGGCGCTCCGCTCACTTTCAGGCGGTACTGCATCACCGGCTTGTCATTGACCTGCTCTTTCCTGATCTGGATGACATCCACTTTTACGCCGGGCGTGGTGGATTTTTCCCAGCCAATAGTGGCATTAGCGATCTTAGTAAGCTGGGCCTGAATCTGATCGTCAGGAGATTGTGCGGCTTGCCTGGGCTGCGTTTTTGGCTGGGACTTGGCCGGGGCGGTCTGCCCCAGTGCGGCGCAACACGCGCAAAAAAGCACAGAAAATACAAGAGGATTTCGCATGATGACGAGGAGAATACCACACCATAACGCTTCGTCGAATGGCAAAGACGCTGTTTGCGCACGCCAAGGGCTGTTTGCCATGCGGTAAACGCGCTTGTATATTGAGGAACCGAATCCATCATTGTGGAGAGAGAATGCACAAAGCAGCCAAAACCGCCGTTCTGTTTGTAATGATCTGCCTGGGCTTAACTGAGTTCCCGGCTGCTCAATCCGTGGAACATTCGCGCACAAAGTCCGCCATGGACGACGTGATTACCACTCTCTTCAGCGCCAAAGGATTCGCGCAAACTTCCGTTTCCCCGGATGGAAAACAAGTGGCGTGGGTGGAAAATGAAAATGGCAATGAAGCCATCCATGTTTCTTCTGTCAATGGCGGCAATCCGCAACGCATTACAGCCGGTGGCATGACCGAGGGCGCAGTAGCGTGGTCACCGGACAGCAAGCAGATTGCCTTCTTCTCAGATGCCAGGGACGGCCAGCAGCTCTATGTTGTGAATGCATCCGGTGGCAAAGCCCGGAAGCTCACCAGTGTGAAAGGATTTATTGCTTCGCCCGGCT